>JAUIEL010000088.1 GCA_030428825.1 bacterium | reverse complement strand
CTCCTGGGCGCCGACGCGAGCGACCCGCGGGTGAAGGGGCTCGCCACCCAGGCCGCGCGCGAGCTCCCGTCGACCGACTCCGGGATCTCGAACGAGAAGCGCGCCCTCTCCGCGTTCTTCCAGTCGCGCCTCGCCCTGAACGCCGGCGGCCCGATCTACGACGAGTTCGTGTCGATGCTGAAGGAGAGCCTCCCGAAGGCGCCGCCCGAGCCGATCGACATCGAGGAGATCGAGCCGGACCGCGTGAAGTCGCCGTGGTCCGGCGGCGGCAACCTCCACTCCGCCGCCCGCGTGGCGCTGATGGCGATCGCGTACACGCTCCCGGACGAGAAGGCGCTCGAGGGGGGCGGCGGGAAGCGGCGCGGACGGCGGCGGTGAGCTCGGGCGGCCCGGAACTCCGGGTCGAAGTGCACGTTTTCGTCCGAGTTCGCGGGCCGCGCTGAGTCCGGCGCCGGAGCCGACGACACCCATGCCGTCGCCCCGCGCCCGACGGGACGCGCGGCTCGGCCGTCCGGCCGGGTCGCGCGCCACCCCCCTCGTCGCGCGCCCCCTCCGAACGATGGAGTCCGCACGATGACCCGACCCCACGGACTCGGCCTCGCGGCCGGGATCGCCCTCTTCCTCACCTCCGCCTCCGCCGAGGCCCAGACCTTCCAGGCCTGGGTCGACCCGACGTTCGGGAACGGCGGCGGCGGGACCGTCAGCGTCAACGGCGTGCCGCCCGCCGCGAACGCGATCCCGTTCCTGACCATCGGCGCCGCGATCGGCGCGATCGCCGGGGCCTCCGGCGCCGGCGGCAACCCGACGCTGAGCGCGGCGAACACCGGCCTCGTCCACTGCATGCCCGGCGTCTACAGCCCGTTGACGAACGGGGAGCCGCTCCCGATCCGGATGGTCGACTTCATCAGCCTCCAAGGGACCGCGGGCGCCCGCGGTTCGATCGTCGTCGGGTATCAGACCCAGCCCTACGTGGGGCCGGGAGTGCTGCCCGGCGTCGCCGGCATCTACGTCCCGACCGTGCCGAACAGCCGCTCGACCGTTCTCGAGGTGCTCGTCGACGGCTCCGGACTGACCGATCTCTTCCCGGAGATGATCGACGGGTTCACGTTCCGCGGCGGTCACGTCCAGCTCTACCTCGAGACCGAGCTGACGAACGTCGCGTGGACGATCTCGAACTGCGTCCTCGACATGCTGAACCTCGCGCCGGAGCCGGCGACGAGCCTGCTCCCGATCACCCCGATCCCCGGGCCGTGGTTCGGACTCCTGCAGGTCGCGGACTACAACGTGAACCCGGCGTACAACGGCGTCCGCACCAACTTCCTCAACAACACCGTCGTGATGGGCTGGCAGGGCGGCCCGGACACGGCCGCGGCGACCGCGACGTGCCTGCCCGGCGCGGTCGGCACGTGCGACGTGACCGACCCGCTGAACAACCCGGCGTACCCGCCGTTCGGGCCGGACCCGCTGGTCCGCCAGGCCGGCCTCAGCCCGATGAACGTCCAGAACACGATCTACCGGACGTTGCCGACGCAGGCCGGCAGCGGCACGATGGCGATGATCGGGGTCGACCAGACCGACACCTCCGTCGGAGTTGGCACGCGCCTCGGCTCGACCGACGCGTTCGACGCCACGCTGGTCGGGGCGACGTCCGGGGTCCTCCCCACGCCGCCGGGCTCGCCGCCGCCGTTCTTCTCGACCGTTCAGAACGGCGTGAACCCGGTCCCGTGGATCGACGTGAACCCGCTCAACCCGCCCGGCGCGAGCGGCCTCGCGCGCGACCCCGCGTTCGTCGGCGAGTTCCTGAGTCGCCAGCCGACGGCGAACGCCGTCGACGCCACGCTGCGCGACTGGCGCATCCTGCCGGCGTCCCTCTACGTCGACGCGGGGAGCGCCCCGAACGCGGCCGGGCTCCTGGTCGCCACGAACGGCATCGCCGTGTACGTCAACCCGGCCGCCGTCAACGCGCTCCTGAACAGCTTCGACTTCGACGGCGAGGGGTACGGGAACGCGCGGATCGCGGTCTCGCCGGTCGCGCTCGTCGGACCCGCGGGGCCGGTCGACATCGGCTTCGACGAGGCGAGCAACCTCACGCTCGCGCGGAGCCACGGGAACGACTCGATCGCGCACAACACGTCGGCGCCTCCCGTCGCCTACCCGCTCGCCGTCGGGCCGGGCCAGGCGCCCCGCACCCTCCTCGTCCCCGGCGCCGGGTCGCTCGTCCTCTACAACCGCCTGGTCCCGGTCTTCTCCGGCGGCGGCGTGACGCCGGTCCCGCCGTGGAGCACGATCCCGAGCGCCGTCTTCCCCGCGACGCCGCTGCCGCCGCCGTTCCCGGTCGGCTACGGCTCGATCTACGTGGCCCCGCCGTACGCTCCGCTCGTCACCCTGCCGGCGGCGACGCTCCCGCCGTACTCCCCGCCGTTCGAGGCCGGCGCCGTCGGACCGCCGCTCGTGGTCGGCGCGATCGCCGTCACGGACCCGGGACCGGCCGGAGCGCCACCCCTCTACGTGACGTGGCAGGGGATCTTCACCAACGCCGGGGGCGTCGGCACGCTGACCCAGGCGCAGTCCGAGCAGTACTGAGCCGCGAGGCTCCCTTCCGCGCCGGCTCGCGCTCGCTCGGGCCGGCGCGGCGCATCGATCTCCGGTCTCCTCAACCGTCCTCCTCGGCGGCCGGGTCGTCCTCCCCCGTCCCCGCGGCGAAGAAGACCAGGACCCTCAGCTCCTCCTCGATCGAGTGGAACCGGTGGTCGATCCCCCGCCGGACGAAGACGACCGAGCCCGGCGCGACCGGGACCTCCTCGGGGCCGACGGTCAGCGTCGCCCGGCCGGCGAGGACGTGGTACACCTCGTCCCGCGCGTGCGCCGACTGTCCGTCCTTCCCTCCCTTCGGCAGGACGTAGACGCCGCACGACAGCGTCGGCGTCCGGAGGAACTCCAGCCACGGGCCGCCCGCCTCGGCCCGCTCCCGCAGGAGGTCGTCGAGCGCGTACGACCGGAGCTCGGCCTCGGTGAGGCGATCCGGCCCGTCGCCGGGGAACGCGCGGCCGACCAGGGCGCCGGCCGCCGCGGCGACCGCGAGGAGGAGGACGAGGGACGAGGGGAAGGTCATCGGTGCTGCTCCCTTCGACGGGCGGCGGCGTGCGCGTAGGATGGCGGGTTTCCGCCACGGCCACCAGTCCGGAAAGCGACCATGACCCACGACGTGCTGCGCGAGCTCGGCCTCGAGGACCTGAACCCCGGCGCCCACGACGGGCTCTCCGATCTCGAGACCTCCGGCGGGACCGCCATCGACTCGTTCAGCCCGATCGACGGCGCCCGCCTCGCCGCGGTCACCGAGGCGGACGACGCGACGTACGAGGAGGTGATGGCGCGCGCCGAGGCCGCGTTCCTCCGCTGGCGCGAGTGGCCGGCCCCGAAGCGGGGCGAGGTCGTGCGCGAGATCGGGAACGTCCTCCGCGAGAACAAGGCGGCGCTCGGCCGGCTCGTCACCCTCGAGATGGGGAAGATCCTCTCCGAGGGGGAGGGTGAGGTCCAGGAGATGATCGACGTCGCCGACTTCGCGGTCGGCCTGTCGCGCCAGCTCTACGGCAAGTCGATGCACAGCGAGCGGCCGAGCCACCGCATGTACGAGCAGTGGCACCCGCTCGGGAACGTCGGGATCATCACCGCGTTCAACTTCCCCGTCGCGGTCTGGGCTTGGAACGCGATGCTCGCCGCCGCGTGCGGCGACGTGATGGTCTGGAAGCCGTCGGAGATCACGCCGCTCACGGCGGTCGCCGTGCAGAAGCTGATCCGCCCGGTCGTCGAGAAGCACGACATCCCCGGCGTCTTCAACCTCGTCGTCGGCCACGGGAAGACGCTCGGCGAGCGGATGGCGGCCGACCGGCGCTTCCCGCTGATCTCGGCGACCGGGTCGTGCCGGATGGGCCGCCGCGTCGGCGAGGTCGTCGCCGGCCGACTCGGACGGACGCTCCTCGAACTCGGCGGGAACAACGCCATCGTCGTCCGCGAGGACGCGGACCTCGACATGACCCTCCGCGCCGTCCTGTTCGGCGCGGTCGGCACGGCCGGCCAGCGCTGCACCACCACGCGCCGCCTCCTCGTCCACGAGAAGGTGTACGACGAGCTCGTGTCGAAGCTGGTCGCCGCGTACGGCTCGGTCCGCATCGGCGACCCGCTCGACCCGCAGACCCTGATGGGCCCGCTGGTCCACGACGGCGCGGTCGAGGGGATGATGGCGGCGCTCGCGCGCGCGAAGGAGGAGGGGGGCGAGGTCCTCTGCGGCGGCGGCCGCGTCGACCGGCCCGGGCAGTACGTCGAGCCGACGATCGTCGCCGCGAACGCCGACATGAAGGTCTGGAAGGACGAGACGTTCGCCCCGATCCTCTACGTCTTCCGGGTCCGCGACGACGCCGAGGCGATCGACCTCCACAACGCGGTCGACCAGGGGCTGTCGTCCGCGATCTTCACGAACGACCTCCGCGCCGCCGAGCGGTTCCTCTCCGCGGCCGGCTCCGACTGCGGGATCGCCAACGTCAACATCGGGACCTCCGGGGCGGAGATCGGCGGGGCGTTCGGCGGCGAGAAGGACACGGGCGGCGGCCGCGAGTCCGGGTCCGATTCCTGGAAGGCGTACATGCGCCGGCAGACGAACACGATCAACTGGGGCGCCGAACTCCCGCTCGCGCAGGGGGTCCGCTTCGACCTCTGACGTCCCCTCGGGACTCCTCCGCTCCTCCTCCCGAAGGGTTCACGAACTCTTGATCGTGGGCCGGTTGCTTTGCCGGACCGAGCCGCCCTAGGCTGTGCCGCGCAACCGGGAAGACCCAAGATCTTGTGGTATCGGCAGAGGAGGAGCGGATGCGATCCGTCATCGCGTGGGCTTTGGGGTGCGTCCTGGTCGGTCCGGTCGCGGGCGCTCAGACCTGGTCGTTCCACGGAACGAAGGCGTACGAGAAGTTCGGTCACGCGGTCGCCGCGGCGGGCGACCTCGACAACGACGGCTTCGCCGACTTCGTGGTCGGCTTCCCCGGCGACATCGACGGCTCGGCGACCGTCTCGATCCCGTGCGGGGTCCGCGGCTACTCCGGGATGGACGGCAGCCTCGTCCTGAAGGTCGACCACACCGATCCGACCGACTGGTTCGGGTTCGCGGTCGCCGCGGCCGGAGACGTCGACCAGGACGGCCACGACGACCTCGCCGTCGGCGCCCCGAACGATTCGATCGGGTTCTCGTTCCTGAGCGGACGGGTCTACGTGATCGGCGGGAAGACCGGGAAGCAGCTCCACGCGATCGACGGCACGGCGACGGCCGAGCAGCTCGGCTGGTCGCTGACGGCGGTCGGCGACCTCGACCAGGACGGCCTCCCGGAGCTCGCGATCGGCGCGCCGGGAGCGGCGGGGACGGCGGCGAATGCCGGGGCGGTCCGGGTCCACAAGGGCGCGAACGGCGCCTCCTGGTCGAAGATCCTCGGGTCGGTCGCGAGCGGGCGCTTCGGATCGTCCGTGGCGCTCGCCGGCGACGTCGACCAGGACGGCAGCCCGGACGTCGTGATCGGCGCCCCGTTCGCGAACGGCGGCGCGGGGGCGACCGGCATGGCGTTCGTCCACGGGGTGACCGGCGCGGGCGTGCTGAAGGTCTCCGGCGCCGCCGTCGACGACCGGTTCGGCGCCGCGGTCGCGGGGATCGGCGACGTGAACGGGGACGGGATCCCCGACCTCGCGGCCGGCGCCCCCGGGAGCGACGCCGCCGCGATCGACGCGGGCGCGATCGTCCTGTTCGACGGCAAGGACGGCTCGACGATCCTCTCCGTCCCCGGCGCCGCCGCCGGCGACGCGTTCGGGCAGGCGCTCGCCGCGGCCGGCGACGTCAACGCCGACGCGGTCCCCGACCTCCTCGCCGGGGCGCCGGGCGGCGCGTGGGCCGGCGTCGTGTCCGGGAGCAACGGGCTCCCGATCCACGCCTGGACCGGCGCGGCGGACTTCGGCGCCGCGGTCGCCGACCTCGGGGACGTCGATCAGGACGGCCAGCGGGACGTCCTCGTCGGCGCCCCCGGGGACGCGAACGCGTTCGGACTCCCGACCGGGAGCGCGCACGTCTTCCCCGAGACCCCGATCGCCTCGATCCTCGACCTCGACGACGACGACGACGTGACGCTCTCCTACGCGCCGGGAGGCCCCCTCCCGGCGGACGTCGTCCGCCTGGTGTCGAACGCGGGGATCGGCCCGCTGAACTGGTCGGTCTCGTTCTCCGGAGCGCCCGCGTGGGCGAGCGCGACCCCGTCCTCCGGCACCTCGAACGAGGGCGCGTCCGGCGTGCCGGTGACGCTCTCGTTCGACCCGACCGGGCTCGTGGAGGGGACGCACTCGACGGTCGTGTCGTTCCAGAACGACGACGTCCTCTCCGACCGGATCGACGTCGACGTCGAGCTGCAGATCGGCGAGCCGGCGACCGACCCCGTCCTCTGCGTCGACGGCCCGACCAGCGTCCACGTCGACCACGGCGCCGGCATGCCGCCGCCGGACGACGTCGTCTTCACGCTCTCGAACTGCGGGAACGTCGGCTCTCCCCTCGGCTGGTCGGTCGAGGTGATCGGCGACGTCGTCGGGCCGGTCACCGCCGCGCCCGCGACCGGCACCATCCCCCCCGGCGGCGGCCCGGCGTCGGTGACGGTCGCCGTCGACCCGACCGGCCTCGGGAGCGGCATCCACCAGGGCGCCCTCCGGTTCCTCCAGGACGGCCTCCCCGTCGCCACGGTCCCGGTCACGTTGACCGTCGAGCTCGCGTCGTTCGACGTCGGGGACGCGCTCCTCGGCCACGCCGACGGGGGAATCGATGCGGCGGTCTTCGGCGGGCTCGAGAAGTCCCGGCTGAAGCTGAAGGTCGTCCCGCTCGAGGGGGACCTCCGCCTGCGCGTGACCGTCATCGACGCCCTCAACCAGCCGGTCGCGACCTTCAAGACGAAGGCGGGGAAGAAGACGAAGAAGAAGGTGGCGCTCCCGGCGTCCGGGGCGTTCCTCCTGACGGTCGAGGCGCTGGACGGGACCGGCGCGTACCGGATCGAGACCGACCGGAAGCTGCCGAAGATCGCGACTCCGCGCCAGCTGAAGAAGCTCTCCGCCCCCGCCGGGGACGACCGCGTCGAGCTGTCGATCGGCGCGGTCGAGGGCGCGCTCCTGAGCGCCAACGTCCTGCCGGTCGGCGGGGCGCCGCTCGGGCCGCTCGAGCTGTCGTTCGTCCGTCCGAACGGACAGACGTTCGACGCGAGCGCGTTCACGTCGGAGGGGGCGGAGGCCCTCCACGTCGTCCACGCCCCGCTCGGGGACGTCGGGATCCACCGGCTGCGCATCGACGGACTCGCCCCGAAGCAGAAGGTGACCGTCCAGCTGGTCCCCCACCAGCCGGCCCCCGGCGGAGGGATCGTCCCGCTCGACGGCTGATCCACGAACTGGACCAAGGAGTTCGCCGGGGAGCGACGCAAGATCGCTCCCCGAAGCGAGTTCACGCCGAGGACCGGAACCATCCGGGCGAGACTCCTTGGCGGTTCCGCTCGGCGTCGGCTACAGTCGAGTGTCGACCGGGAACTCGCCCCAGCCCACGCCCCGACCGGGAGGCACGCATGCGCCCCGTCTCGTTCCGTCTCGCCGCCGTCCTCGTCGCCTGCGCCGTCGCGCCCGCGGCCCTCGCCCAGCCCGACCTCTGCGCCGACGGCCCCAACGACATCACGATCGACCACGTCTTCGGCGATCCGCTCCCGCAGGTGTCGTACACCGTCATGAACTGCGGCGACGCCGAGGGACTGAACTGGAACGCGAACCCCGTCGGCGTCATCGGCGTGTTCGTCTCGCTCGACAACCCGGGCGGGATCATCCAAGAGGTGAACGGGACCGACGACGTGAACGTCCAGTTCGACCTGTCGGCGGCGCCGATCGGCGTCCAGCAGGTCGGCGCGATCCGCTTCTTCCAGGGACTCGACTCGAAGGCGTCGAAGGTGATCCGGTTCACCCTCTTCAAGACGCCGTTCGAGCTCGGCGACTCGCTGATCGGCGACCTGACGGCCGTCGACGACCGCGAGGTCGGCGCGTTCGAGGGGCTGAAGGGGCAGAAGGTGAAGCTCACCTTCAAGGCCGCCGACAAGTCGATGCGCGCCCGGATCACGATCGCCGAGGCGGACGGCACGCCGATCAAGTCGTTCAAGTCGAAGAAGAAGGGGAAGAAGACCAAGAAGAAGGTCACGCTCCCCTCGACCGGCGAGTTCGCGATCATCGTCGAGCCGATCAAGGGGACCGGCACGTACTCGATGAACACGACGCGGAAGAGCCTGCCGAACCTGGCCGAGCCTCGCCTCCTGAACAAGCTGAAGGCGCCGAACGGCTCGGACACGGTCGAGGTCGCGATCGGCGCGTACCCGGGGGCGCTCCTGAACGCGAACGTCATGGAGGCGGGCTCGACCGACATCGACACGCTCACCGTGACGCTGCTGCGCCCGAACGGCGCGACGCTCGACACCAGCTCGTTCGACTCGATCGTGGGCGGGGCGTTCAACCTGGTCCAGGTCCCGCTGGCGGACTTCGGCCTCTACCGGCTCCGGGTCAGCGGGATGACCCCCGACGACGCCGTGAACGTCCAGATCGTCCCGTTCCAGCCCGACCCGGCGACCGGCGAGGTCGACCTCGACGACTGAGCCCCGATCGGGCGACGGGTCCCCCCGGGCCGCGGAGGTGAGAATCCTCCGCGGCCCGGGCCCGTCTCGTGGGAATCTCCGCCCGAAGCGCCGGTCGGGCCTTCACTCCGGCCCGTCGGGACGCCGATAGACGGGGGAGATCCGGGGAGCGCGGCCGTCCCGGCCCGGGCCCCCGTCAGCGGAGAACCACCCCATGGCCTCAGTCACGGACGCGTCCGTGCCGCCCTCCGACGTGGCGTGCCTCGACCTCCAGGTCGTGACCGCCCTGCGCGAGCTCGGCGGAGAGGACGACCCGGACCTGTTCGACGATCTGGTCGAGACGTTCGCGATCGACTCGCCGGCCCGCCTCGACTCGATCGAGGACGCCGTCCGGGCCGGCGACGCCGACGCCCTCCATCGCGCCGCGCACGGACTGAAGTCGAGCGCCGCCAACATGGGCGCGCGGGAGCTCGCCGAGACCTGCCGTCACCTCGAGAACCTGGGGAAGGACGGCGCCGTCGACGGCGCCGCCGCCCTCGTCCCGCTCGCCCGCGACCGGTACCGCGACGCCCTCGCGGCCCTCGAGCGGCTCCGCGACCGCGCCTGACCCCGAGCCACCGCCGCCGGCCGCGCGCCGGGGACCCGAGAAGACCGCGAGGAGACCGATGAGCGTCACCTTCGACGAACTGAAGCTGACCGGAAGCCTCCCCTCGCCCGCCGGCGTCGGGATGAACATCCTCCGCCTGACCCAGACGGACGACTTCACGGCGGAGGACCTGGCGCGGACGATCCAGTCCGACCCGGCGCTCACCGGGCGGATCATCAAGATGGCGAACTCGGCGGCGACGGCCGGCGTGGTCCAGATCACGTCGGTCTCCGAGGCGGTCGTCCGGCTCGGCGTCCGGACGGTGCGGAACGTCGCGCTCGGCTTCTCGCTCGTCTCGTCGTACCGGAAGGGGAAGTGCGAGTCGTTCGACTACCCGGGGTACTGGTCGAGCTCGCTGGCGCGCGCCGTCGCGGCCCAGACGCTCGCCCGCGACCTGCGGCTCATCCAGCCGGCCGAGGCGTACATCTGCGGCCTCCTCTCCGGCATCGGCCGCCTCGCCCTCGCGTCGGTCCACCCGAAGGCGTACTCCGAGCTGCTCGACCGGCTGGGACGGCACGTGAACGGCGCCCCCCTCGCCCAGGCGGAGCGCGAGGTGTTCGGCATCGACCACCACGAGATCGCGGCCGCCATGCTCGCGGACTGGAAGCTCCCCGAGGCGCACTCCCAGGCGCTGGCCGCCTACCACCTGCCGCGCGCCGAGGACTCCGACGGGAGCCGCGCCATGGTCGCGCTCCGGACCGTCCTCCGCGTGGTGAGCCCGATCGCCGACATCTTCCTGTCGAAGCCCGGCGAGCACGCGCGTCACTGGGACCGGTTCGTCCGGGCCTCGGAGCTGGTCGAGGCGGGCGTCGGCCGCCTCTCCGAGATCTGCGACGAGGTGGTCGCGGAGTGGCGCGACTGGGGGAACGTCCTCGCGGTCCCGACGCAGTCGGTCCCGCCGTTCGCCGAGATCGCCGAGATGGAGGTCCCGAACGAGGCCGCGCCGGGCGGCGACCGAGAGTCCGCGCCGGTCGCCGACATCGACGCCACGGTCGCCGCCGTGGACGACGAGCGGCTCCTGCAGAAGCTCGTCGTCCTCGCCGTCGACGACGACCCGATCTCGCTGCGCCTCCTCGTGTCGCAGATCCAGAAGAACGGCTACGAGGCGGTCGAGGCGACCAACGGCGCCGAGGCGCTGGAGCGGGCGCTCGAGTCGAACCCCCACATCGTCGTGACCGACTGGCTGATGCCGGAGATGGACGGCATCGAACTCTGCCGCGCCCTCCGCCGGACGGAGATCGGGAGCGACATGTACGTCCTCCTGCTCACCGGCCGCGAGGACGAGGAGAACGCGGTCGAGGCGTTCGACGCGGGGGTCGACGACTTCATCGTGAAGCCGTTCAACCCGAAGATCCTGAAGTCGCGGATGTCCGCCGGTGAGCGCATCGTCCGCCTCAAGGACAAGGTCGCCACCGACAAGCGGAAGATCGAGGAGCACGTCGCCCACCTCGCGGTGCTGAACCGGAAGCTGACGCAGACGACGGTGACCGACTCGTTGACCGACATCCCGAACCGCCGGTTCGCGATGGAGGCGCTCGGACAGCAGTGGGAGCGCCGCGACTCGAGCCAGTCCGGCGCGGTCTCGGTCGTCATGGTCGACATCGATCACTTCAAGCGGGTGAACGACGAGTTCGGGCACGACGTCGGGGACAGCGTGCTGAAGCAGGTCGCCGCCCTCTTCCGGGACCGGCTGCGGCAGGGGGACACGGTCTGCCGGCTCGGCGGAGAGGAGTTCCTGATCGTCTGCCCCGGCTCCGACGGGGAGGGGGCCCGGATCGTCGCCGAACGGCTCCGCGTCGCCGTCGAGGAGACGGAGATGGAGCACGGGACGTTCCGGGGTCGGATCACCTGCAGCTTCGGCGTCGCCGAGCGGACCCGCGAGATGCAGTCGATCGACGACCTCCTCAAGGCGGCCGACGTGGCGGTCTACGCGGCCAAGAACGCGGGGCGGAACACGGTCTGCCGGGCCCCGGCCCCGGCCACCGCCTGACCGAGCGCCCCCGACGCGCGCCCCCCGCGGGCGGCCGGAGGTCGTGACGGACCTCCCCGGCGGTCTGGTAGGCTGCCCCGGTTCTCCGGTGCACCCCGATCCTCGCCGCCGATCTCGCGCATGAACCTGTTCGACCGTCTCGTCGCCTGGTCCCTCCCCGCCGTGCCGAAGCCGATCGTCGGCATGGTGTCGAAGAAGTACATCGCCGGCGAGACCCGCGACGACATGGTCCGGACGGTCCGCGCGCTGAACGACGAAGGGGCGCGCGCGACCGTCGACGTCCTCGGCGAGGACACGACCGAGCGCGCCCAGGCCGAGGAGACGGTCGTCGAGTACGAGCGCGCGATCGAGGCGATCGTCGAGCACGACCTCGACTGCAACGTCTCGATCAAGCTGACCGCGCTCGGGCTGATCATCGACCCGTCCCTCTGCCGAGATCACGTCGAGCGGATCGTCGCCGCGGCGAAGCCGCACGGCATGTTCGTCCGGTTCGACATGGAGGACTCCTCGGTCACCACGCGGACGCTCGACCTCGTCCGCTCGGTCCGCCGCGAGCACGAGAACGTCGGACCGGTCCTCCAGGCGTACCTCCGCCGCTCCGCCGACGACGCCCGCGAGCTCCTCTCCGGACCGACCCCGAACGTCCGCCTCTGCAAGGGGATCTACCGCGAGCCGGAGGAGGTCGCGTTCCAGGGGCGCGAGGAGGTCCGCGACTCGTACCGCTCGCTCCTCCGCACGTTCCTCGAGAGCGGGGCGTACGTCGGGATCGCGACCCACGACGCGCCGCTGCTCGAGCACGCCCTGGCGCTCGTCTCCGAGCTCGGGCTGAGCGGCGACCGATACGAGTTCCAGATGCTCCTCGGCGTCATCCCCCAGGTCCGCCGCGAGCTGATCGAGGCCGGCCACGGGCTGCGCGTCTACGTGCCGTACGGGAAGGCGTGGTACGGCTACTCGATCCGACGGCTGCGCGAGAATCCGAAGATCGCGGGGTACGTCTTCAAGTCGATGTTCACGGGGTCGTGATCGCCTCGCTCGCCCGCGCCGCGACGCCGGTCGCCCTGGCGCTCGCGTCGTTCCTCACCGTGTCGTCCCTGGTCCGCCGGGCCGTGCCGTGGCCCGACCCGCTCCTCCTCCGTCCCAAGATGGAGGCGTTCGAGCGGGAGAAGGACGACGTCGACGTCGTCCTGATCGGGTCGAGCCGGACGTTCCGAGGGATCGCGCCGGACGTCCTCGACGAACGGCTGGCCGCGCGGGGCCACCCGCTCCGGTCGTGGAACCTCGCGGTCGGGGGGATGCGTCGACACGAGGCGGCCGGACTCCTGAGGCGCGTCCTCGAGCGCGCCCCGCCGCGGCTGCGCGTGGTCCTGATCGAATGGGGTCCGTGGGAGGCGACGTTCGACGCGCCGCGGAACGTCTGGACCGACCGCTCGGCGGCGTGGCACGACGCCACGGGGACGCGGCTCGCCATCGCCGGCGCGCTCGAACTCGACCTCCCGATCTCCGAGCGGCTCGGGATCGCGAGCCGACACGCCGCCCTCTTCCTCCACCGCCTCTCGGCGTACGGGCGCGGCGGGGACGTCCTCCGGGCGTGGACCGGCCGGGACCGGCCGGCGAACCCGACACACCGTCGCGTCGTCGACGACCTGATCCGCCGCCGCGGCTACCGCTCCCAGCGGGTCGTCTCCGGGGCGACGCACGCGCCGAGGTTCGCGGCGGAGCTCGACCGGTGGCGGGAGGAGGTGGCGGACATCGACGCCGTCCACCGCCTCGACGTCGCGGAGAGCCCGGCCGCGGCGGCCGCCCGTGAGGCCCAGTTCGCCGCGGTCCGGGCGGCCGGCGCCGAGCCGATCGTCTTCACCGGGCCCGGGGCGGAGGCGACCCCGGGGGCGTTCTCGCTCGAGCGGGCGGGGCGGCTCCCGACCTTCTTCCCGTTGAACTCGCCGAACCTTCATCCGGCGCTGTACCTCGCCGAGCACCATTTCGAGCGCCTCCACCTGAACGACGACGGCGCCGCGGCGGCGAGCCGGATCCTGGCCGACCTCCTCGCCGATCACCTCGAGCGATCGGCGCCCCCGCGCGAACGCCGCTGACGGCCACCGTCGATCAAGGCGGACCCCGCCTCCGGTCGATCACTTGGTATCCCTCGACTCATCCCGTACCCTCCTTCGACATGGCCGAGACCCGCACCCTGGAGAGACCCGCCGACGTGTCGGAACCGCGCCCGCACTCCCTCACGCTCGACGGGAAGACCCGCGTCGCCGTCGTCGGCGCCGGCTACATCGCCGACTTCCACCTCGACGTGCTGAAGCGGATCGACGACGTCGAGGTCGTGGCGGTCTGCGATCCGGCGCGCGGCAAGGCGGAGGCGGCGGCGAAGGCCCACGGGGTCGAGCACGTCGTCGGCGACCTCGCCGAGCTGAAGGAGCTCGGCGTCCAGATCGCCCACCTCACGGTCCCGCCCGACCTCCACTTCGAGCTGACGAACCAGCTGCTCGACCTCGGCATCGGCGTCTTCGCGGAGAAGCCGCTCGCCCTGTCGACCGAGGAGTCGCGCGCGCTCGCCGCGCGGGCGGCCGAGCGCCGGCTGCCGCTCGCGGTGAACCACAACAACGTCTTCCACCCGTCGTTCGCCGCGCTGGCGCGGCGGGTCGCGGCGGGAGAGATCGGCCGGCTCGAGCACGTGCAGGTCACGCTCTCCGTCCCGCTCCGGCAGCTCGACGCGGGCGACTACACGCACTGGATGTTCCGCGCCCCGCGCAACATCGTGTTCGAGCAGGCGACCCACCCGTTCAGCCAGCTCCACCACCTGCTCGGCCGCGTCCGGTCGGCGCGCACGACGCTGCTCCGCACGCGCGAGCTGCACCCGGGGCAGGTGTTCCAC
>JAUIEL010000087.1 GCA_030428825.1 bacterium | reverse complement strand
CACACGACTGGAGTCGCCGATGAGCCGCGCTCATCCCCTCGTGCTCTCGACCTTCGCTCTCCTCCTCGCCGCGCCTCCGGCGCTCGCGGGGAAGTACGGCTTCGCCGACAAGGAGGGTGGCGGGAAGAACGACCCGATCATCAAGGTGTTCGGATCGACCGGCCCGAACCTCGGCAAGCGATTCTCGCTGTCGGAGGAGGAGGCGAACGAGCTCTACCAGGTCGACCCGACCACGATCGGGAGCGGGAACGCGACCTACGCGCTCAGCTCGGCGCACCCGCTGATCCCGGCGGTCGCCGGCGCGAACCAGTGGATCTACCTCGAGTTCCCGATGAAGATCCACAAGAAGAAGGTCCGGAAGACCCTCTTCAAGAACAAGGCGGCGCTGGCGCCCCAGTCGTTCCTGACGAACAACATCGAGATCGTCGACGAGAACGACGTCCACCTCCCCGGCATCGCGTTGGTCAACGGTCGCGACAAGTCGAAGACGAAGCTGACCGGCGACGCGAACCTCCCGATCTTCATCGACAACAACGGCAAGAACCGCCTCGTGTCGAAGGACGTGTTCGCCTACGTCTCCGACTCGGACGGCGACGGCACCCTGAACGACGTCGGCGTCAATCCGTCGGGGTTCGCGGACGGCGGCGCGAACGAGGTGCGCGTGAAGCTGCACTCGGTCGGCGGCGTGACCGTCAACGGCTACTGGGTCCTGAAGATCGGCGCGGCCGGCGCGCCGACCGCGCCCGGCAACCCGACGATCGTCGACGTGAGCGCGAAGACGCCGGTCACGCCGGCCGCCACCGCGGCGAACGGCAACCAGAAGGTCGAGCCGTTCTCCTCCTTCTTCGTCCGGTACTCCGAGCCGGTCGTGCCGGTCTCCGTCGGCTTCAACGCCAAGGAGGTCCAGCAGTACAACGCGACGAACCCGGTCGTGCCGCTGCTGTACAACGGCAACACGGCGCTCGTGCCGAACCCGGACAACCTGAACGTCCCGCTCTACCCGAACTTCCAGGTGATGGGGGTCCACAAGGACGCGGACATCGCGAACACCGCGCCGTTCGTCGTCCCGTTCGACGTCCGGCCGCGCAACCCGAACAACCTCGCCGAGTACGTGATCAACCCGCTGCTCGACCTGCCGGGCGGCCTCGACGTGTCGGTCGCGAGCCTCACCTCGACGAACAACGTCAACGTGACGAGCCTCGCGTCGGGCGACACGGTCACGACCGCCGCGATGACGTTCTGGAACGAGCTGTACGACGACGCCGCGCCGATGGCGTTCGCGTTCCGGACCGAGGGGACCCGCGCGTTCGTGAACGTGCCGGTCGCGCCCCAGGCGATCTACTACGCCCCGCTGTCGGGCTCCGGCGCCGGCGCGATCAACCTCGACGGCAACGGCTTCGAGACGAACAAGCCGGCGACCGAGAAGATCCTCATCCTCACGAACCTGATGCAGCTCACGACGTGCCCGATCGGCGGGTCGTTCCTGTTCGGCTGCAACCCGAACACGTTCGGCGACGCGACCGCGATGGACCCGATCGGTCTCGGCGGGAACCCGGCCGGCCTGATGGGCCCGACGCCGGTCCCCGGCGTCAACGAGGGCTCGAAGGGCTCGGACGCGAGCGGGCTGAACCCGAACGCGCTGTTCGGTGAGGGGTTCGAGACGGTCTGCCGCGACTCGAACGGCGACCAGCGCCTCGCGAAGTCGCCGGTCCTCGGCTCGATCAGCGACATCCAGGTCGGGGACTTCCTCGACAAGATCTTCTTCGACGCGCTGAACCCGTTCGCCCAGACCGGTGCGCACCAGTCGTTCACCAGCGGCGCGGCGCTGACGCAGAACTCGATCGCCGACCCGCCGTCGCCGAACCCGCCGCCGCTCCGGCTGCCGGTCGGTCTGCAGCCGCCGGACATCGTGTTCAACGCGCAGAACCTGAAGGAGCCGGCGTTCGTCATCGAAGGAGACGAGTGCTTCACGACGATCGGCCCCGGCCTCGGACGGATCTTCCTCCTGCCGAACAACACCACGCCGCTCGCCGGTGACCGGTTCCCGACGTTCGGGCAGAACGGACCGTCGTACCAGTCGTTCTCGATGGGCGGCGCCTACGCCGCGCGTCAGCAGATCGGCAACTTCCTGTACATGGCCGACCGCGACAACGGCGTGGTCCAGGTCGTCAACTCGAACAACTTCTCGGTGGTCCACACGATCGAGACGCCGGACCCGGAGGGGCTCGGCCTCTCGCCGGACCTCCGGACCCTCTACGTGTCGAACTTCGGGGACGACTCGGTGTCGATCGTCGGCGTCGATCCGATCTCGCCCTTCTACAACGTCGAGATCAACCGGATCAAAGTCGGCTCCGGCCCGCGGGACGTCGCGGTCCAGCCCGAGCACGAGGACGTGTTCATCGCGAACTACCTCGGCAACTCGATCTCGATCCTGAACCCGCTGAGCCAGACGATCCGGCGGACGATCAACGATCAGATCAAGCGGCCGTGGGAGATCGTGCTGACCCCGCGCCTCCTCGCGACCGGCTGGGGCTCCGGCATCTACTTCGGCTACATCGCGAACCAGCAGACCGGCGACATCCTGGTCTACGAGTCCGGTCCGTCCGGCGCGACCGGGATCGGCGCGGACGCGATCCGCTGGTCGGCGGCGCTGTCGAACTCGCTGACCGAGATGCGCGGCATCTGCTACGACCCGGGGAACTACCCGGGGACGGTCGTCAACCTCCCGACCGGCGTCTACATCACGCACCGGGACCAGGACAGCGGCCTGTCGATGATCACCCGCGTCGCCTTCACGACGCAGCTGCCGGGGTTCGGCACCTTCCCGCCGGTCCCGCTGCCGTCGACCGTCCTGAACGCGCCGGGCACGACCCAGCGCCGCTTCGAGGTGGTCGGGACGTGGGGCGGACCGCTCGTGCCGCTCCAGCAGCAGGTCAACTTCGGCGGCCAGGATCAGATCCCGTACGACGTGGCGCTGAACGACTTCACGGCGGCGGACTTCTTCGCCCTCGTCCCGGGCCAGAACGGTGGCGCGGGCGTCCAGACGAACCTCGGTTCGTTCGCGTCGACGCCGTCCCCGACCGCGGGCGGGGTGAACAGCAAGAACCCGCTCCGGAACCTGAACGGGACCTGGTTCCAGACCTGGTTCCCGGATCGGCTCTACGTGTCGTTCCCCGGGGACAACCTGGTCCAGGTGCTGAACGCCACGGCGGCCGGGACGGTCGAGAACACCGTGAAGAACGTCCCGGTGCCGGGCCGCCTCGCCGTCTTCTTCGACCAGTGATCGCCGCCTGAAGAGACCCCACGAGCGCCTCCCGTGAGCCCACGGGAGGCCAACGAGTTGGAGACCCCGATGGGCATGCGCCTCTCGATCGTCACCGCCGCCTTCCTCGTCGCGCTCCCCGCCTCCCCGGCGTGGGCCGGCAAGTACGGCTTCGCGGACAAGCAGGGCGGGGGAAAGAACGACCCCGTCATCAAGGTGTCCGCGTCGATCGCTCCCGACTCCGGCGCCTTCTTCTCGCTGAACGAGACGACGGCGAACGAGCTGTACACGTTCAGCTCCGTCGCCGGGCGGTTCCAGCTCTCGACCCCGATGCCGCTGATCCCGAAGTTCGCGGGCGGTCGCAACCACTTCCTCGCGTTGAAGTTCCCGATGAACATCACGTCGAAGAAGCTGACGAAGTCGCTCGTGAAGAAGTCGGGCGCGCTGGCCGGGAACTCGTTCCTGACCTCGAACCTGTCGATCACCGACCACACCGGCGCGCACGTCCCGGGGATCGCGTTCGTCAACGGCAAGTCGATCCAGAGCACCGCCGAGGGGAAGAAGGCCAAGAAGATGGCCGACTTCCCCGACTGGACGAACTCCAAGGGGAAGAACCTCCTCATCAAGAAGGACACGCTCGCGTACGTCGCCGACTCGGACGACGACCTGCGGACGATCGAGGCGTTCCAGGGCGGCGGGGACCCCGAGGAGTCGTCCGCGACCGAGATCCGCGTCCGCCTGAACGAGGTCGGCGGCGTCGAGGTGAACGGCTTCTGGGTGCTGCGGCTCGACGACGGCACCGGGACGGGGACGCCGGCCGCCGCGCCGAACCCGACGATCGACGCCCTCGTCGCCAAGCACCCGGTCACGCCCGCGCAGATGGTGAACGGCAACGAGCTCGTCGAGTCGTTCACGAACTTCGTCGTCCGGTACAGCGAGCCGATGGTGCCGGAGTCGGTCGGGTGGAACGCCGATCAGGTCGCCGCGTTCAACGCGACGAACCCGACCATCCCGCTCGTCTTCAACGGCAACACGACGGTCATCCCGAACCCGGAGACCGTCCAGGTCCCGTTCTATCCGAACTTCACGATGACGGCGACGCCGAACGGCGTCCAGTCGTTCACGGTCCCGTTCAACGTCCGGCCGATCAACCCGAACAACCTCGCCGAGTACGTGTTCAACCCGCTGATCGACCTCGCGGGATCGATCGACGTCACGCTGACCGGGATCGCCTCGAGCAACAACAACAACGCGACCACGCTGCCGGGCGGCCCGGGGATCATCTCCGCGGCGACCTCGCTGTACGACGTCCGGTTCGACGACGCGACCGCGGCGGCGACGCAGACGTTCCACACGTTCGGGTCGCGCGCCTTCGTCAACGTCCCGGTCGCGCCGCAGGTCCTCTACTACGCGCCGCTCTCCGGCTCCGGCATCGGGGCGATCAACCTCGACGGCCAGGGGTACGAGACGAACGCTCCCTCCGTCGAGCGCCTGCTGATCCTCACGAACATCACGCAGGTCGCGGCGTGCCCGTTCGGCTCGTTCCTGCTCGGCTGCAACCCGAACACGTTCGGCGACCTGAGCGCCACGACGCCGATCGGCCTCGGCGCGAACCCGGCCACGCTCGGGGGTCCGACGCCGGTCAAGGGCGTGAACGAGGGTTCCGTCGGCACCGGCGCGAACCACGGGAACCCGTTCTCGATCTTCCCGGCCGGCTTCGAGACGGTCTGCCGGGACTCGAACGGTCAGGCGCGCCTCGCGCGCTCGCCGGTCGTCGGGTCGGTCAGCGACATCCAGGTCGGGGACTTCCTCGACAAGCTCTTCTTCGACACGCTGAACCCGTACAACGGCATCAACCTCCACACCGCGCTCTCGCTCGGCGGGATCCCGGCGGTCGGCAACTACGTGTCGAACAACATCTCCGACCCGCCGTCGCCGAACCCGCCGCCGATGCGCCTGGCGGTCGGCCTGCCGCCGCCGGACATCGTCTTCTCGCAGCAGAAGCTCAAGCAGCCCGCGTACGTGATCGAGGGGGACGAGGTCTTCTCGAACCCGTTCCCGCCGGCGCCGTACTGCCAGCATCCGTTCACGCGGATCCAGCTCCTGCCGAACCCGACGAACCCGACGGCGGGCGACCTCCTGAACACGTTCCCGGGGAACGGCCCCTGGTACCAGTCGTTCACGGTCCCGCCGATGTGCCCGGCCGGCGTCCCGTTCTCGGCGCGCCAGCAGATCGGGAACTTCCTCTACGTCGCCGACCGCGACCAGGGGGTGGTGCAGGTCCTGAACTCGAACAACTTCCAGGTCATCCAGACCATCGAGACCCCGGACCCGGAGGGGCTCGGCCTCTCGCCGAACCTCCGCCGGCTGTACGTGTCGAACTTCGGGGACGACTCGCTGTCGATCGTCGACACCGACCCGTACTCCGCGAACTACAACCAGGAGATCAACCGGGTGAAGGTCAGCTCCGGCCCGCGCGACGTCGCGGTCCAGCCGGAGGGCGAGGACGTCTTCGTCAGCAACTTCCTCGGGAACAGCGTCTCGATCTTCAACCCGGTGACGCAGTCGGTCCGGAACACGCTGAAGGACTCGGTGAACCGTCCCTGGCAGGTGCACGTGACGCAGCGCCACTTCGCGACGGGCTACCTGTCGTCGAACTACCAGGCGTACATCATCAACCAGGGGAACGAGGACATCCTGATCTACGAGTCGGGTCCCGCGGGCGCGACGGGCGTCGGCGCGGACGCGATCCGCTGGTCGGTCGATCTCCCCGAGCCGCTCGTCGACATGCGGAACGTCGCGTACGACCCGGGGACGTACACCGGATCGGTCGCCGGCCTCCCGGGCGGCGTCTACGCGACGCACCGCGACGCGCAGACCGGCCTGGCGATGGTCACCCGCGTCTGCTGGACGAGCCAGCTGCCGGGGGCGGGGTCGTTCCCGCCGGTGCCGCTGCCGTCCTCGGTGCTGAACGCGCCGGGCATCCTCCAGCGCCGGTTCGAGGTGGTCGGCACGTACGGCGGGCCGCTGGCGCCGCTGGCCCAGCTGAACTTCGGCGGCCAGGACCAGATCCCGTACGACATCGCGCTGAACGACTTCAACGCGACGAACTTCTTCTCGACCATTCCGGCCGGGGCCCGGACGAACAACGGCGGGTTCGTGTCCGCCGGCGTCCCGAACAACAAGAGCCACGTGCGGGGCGGCGCGGCGACGGTCACGCCGGACCGGATGTACATCAGCTTCCCGGGGGACGACCGGGTCGAGGTGTACGCGCCGAACAGCAGCACGTTCAAGCTGAACACGATCGAGAACGTGCCGGTCGTCGGCCTCCTGGCGCCGTACTTCGACCAGTGATCGCCCGCGCCGGGTCCGACGGGATCCGGCGACGTCGTGGCGACCAGGGCCCCGGTCGGGACTCCCCGAGCGGGGCCCGCGCCGTCTCCGGCGGTCAGTCGTACGCGCGCTCGAGGCGCGCGCCAGGGTAGTACGTCGCCAGGACCTCGCGGTAGTCGGCGCCGCGGTCGGCGAGCCCGTCGGCCCCGTACTGGCAGAGACCGACGCCGTGGCCGAAGCCGCGTCCCTCCGCGATCGTCGCGCCGCCGCCGCCGGGGCGGAGCCGGAACCAGGCCGAGAGGAGCGACTCGTCGAGCGGGCGGCCTCGGTTGTAGTCGTTCCGGAAGCGGTCGGCGACCGGGCGGTCGATCACCTCGCCGGCGGCGTCCCGGATCTCGAGCGAGAGGACCCGCCCGCTCGGGTCGGTCCGTTCGACGCGGGCGCCGAGCGTCGGTCCGAACGAGCCGTGATAGAGGCGCGCCAGGTCCTCTCCGCGGAGCGTACGTCGCCAACGCGACCAGCGGGTGCCGTCGCAGCCGCCGCAGTCGACGGACGCCGAGATCGGCGCCGGCGCGTTCGGACCGAAGACGTCGCGGGCGGACGACGTCCTCCCGCCGCAGGTCGAGTGGAAGTAGGCGGGGAAGACGCGTCCCTCCCAGGTGAGGACCTCGCCGCGGGTCGAGAGGACGACGCGGCGCCCCTCCTCGGTCTCGCGGTCGAGCCCCTGGTACACCTGGGAGCCCTGGTCGTCCCGGAGGGTCTTCCCCTCCAGGGTCCGGGCGAGCGCGTACGTCCGAACGGCGACCGCCTGGGCGCGGTGGGCGGCGGTGTCGAAGCGCTCCGGCATCTCTGCGAACAGCACGCCGGCGACGTACTCCTCGACGTCGACCCGGTTCGAGGCGGTGACGCGGCCGTCCTCTCCCGCCTCGAGCACGAGCGTCCCCCGGTAGCGTCGGTCGCCGACCTCGACGACCGCGCCCCGTTCGGGGACGAGCGTCAACGTCCGGCCGAACGGAACGCCGTTCAGGGTCACCCGGCCGCCCGTCGCCCCGACCGTCACGTCCGCCAGGCCGTCGCCGGCCGCGACGGCGTCGCGGCCGGCGTCCGACGCGTCGCGGGCGCCGTGGACCAGGCGGTACGGCCCGTCGACGCCGCACGAGAACCGAGCGCGTCGCCCGACGGCGCCGACGAGGCGCACGGTCACCGTCGGGGGGCCGGGGAGGTGCAGGCCGTGGTCGCTCTCGACGGTCGCCGGAGGGCCCGGGACGCCCTCGCGCGCGGCGGCGGGCGCCGGTTCGCCGAGCTCGGCGTCGACGATCAGGAAGACGGTCGCCAGGCCGAGTCCCGCCAGGGGGACGAGCACGCGGGTCGCGCGGTCGGGGTCGAACATTCAGAAGAGGTGCGACTGGCCGCCGCCGTCGTCCGCCTCGACCCCGAGGTGGCGCAGCCCGCGGGCGGAGATCTGCCGGCCGCGCGGGGTCTTCCGCACGAAGCCGAGCACGATCAGGTACGGCTCGTAGACCGTCTCGAGGGTGTCCTCGGACTCGCCGACCGCGGCCGCGATCGTCTTCAGGCCGATCGGTCCGCCGCCCTGGTCGTGGAGGCAGCGGAGGACCTTCCGGTCGGTCTCCTCGAGGCCGGCCTCGTCGATCCCGAGCTGCTCGAGCGCCTCGTCCGCGATCGGCGCGGTCACGAGCGGGGCGCCGCGGACCTCGGCGAGGTCGCGCACGCGGCGGAGGAGGCGGTTGGCGATGCGAGGCGTCCCGCGGGCGCGCGAGGCGACCAGCGCCAGCGCGTCGGCGTCGATCTCGAGCCCGAGCAGCGCCGCCGCGCGGGCCAGGATCCGGACGAGGTCGCCGGTCGGGTACGGCTCGAGCTTCTCGAGCAGGCCGAAGCGCGCTCGGAACGGCGCGGTCAGGAGCCCCTCCCGCGTCGTCGCGCCGATCAGCGTGAACCGCTCGAGGCTGAGCCGCACCGAGCGCGCGGCGGGGCCCTGGTCGATCACGATGTCGAGCGCGAGGTCCTCCATGGCGGGGTAGAGGTACTCCTCGACGACGCGGGGGAGGCGGTGGATCTCGTCGATGAACAGGACGTCGCCGTGCTTCAGCGACGTCAGCATGCCGACGAGGTCGCCGGTCTTCTCGAGGGCCGGGCCGGACGTGACCTTGAGGTCGACGCCGAGCTCGCCGGCGACGATGTGGGCGAGCGTCGTCTTCCCGAGACCGGGGAGGCCGGAGAGGAGGAGGTGTTCGAGCGGTTCGTTCCGCTTGCGGGCGGCCTCGAGCGCGACGGAGAGGTTCCGGCACGGGCGGTCCTGCCCCACGAAGTCGTCGAACCGGACCGGGCGGAGCGCCCGATCGGCCTCGGCCCGACGATTCAGATCGACGTACCGCGAACCCTCGACCGCCATGGGAGCGAGTCTACTCCGGGAGCCCGCCGGACGAAGGAGGAAACGGCCGGGCCGGGAGGATAGGGTGGACCGGTTCGATCCGCCGCTCGAGAGCGCCCGTGCCCGAGACCGCCGAGACCAGGACCATGCCGACGCCCGGTGCGCCCGAGCCGCGCCGGGTCCGCGCCATGTTCGACGGGCTCGCCTCGCGGTACGACCTCCTGAACCACGTCCTCTCCTGCCAGATGGACCGCCTCTGGCGACGGCGCGCCGCCGCGGCGGCGGTCGGCGGGGCGGACGCGCCGCGGGTGCTCGACCTCTGCACGGGGACCGGGGACCTCGCGGCCGCGATCCGGCGGGCGTCGCCGTCCGCGTCGCTGGTCGGCGCCGACTTCAGCCTCGGGATGCTCGGTCACGCGGCGGGGAAGGCGACCGGCCTCCGGACGCTCGGCGCGGACGCGCTGGCGCTTCCGTTCGCCGCGCGGTCGTTCGACGCCGTGACCGTCGCGTTCGGGGTCCGGAACCTCGCCGATCGCGCCGCGGGGTTCGAGGAGGTCCGGCGCGTCCTCCGCCCCGGCGGCAGGTTCGTGGTGCTCGAGTTCGCGCCGCCGCCCCCCGGGGTGATCGGGCGGGCGTACCGCGTCTACACGAACCGCGTCCTCCCGCGGATCGCCTCCGTCCTCTCGCCGAACCCGGACGCGTACCGGTATCTCCCGGAGAGCGTCGACCGGTTCCCGACCCCCGAGGCGTTGGCGGACGAGCTGCGCGCGGCCGGCTTCGCCGAGGTCGGCGTCCGGACGATGGCGTTCCGGACCGTCGCGCTGCACGTCGCGAGCGATGCGACGGGGGAACCGGCCGACGCGATTGAAGCGGCCGGCGGGGCGGCGTAGTCTCGAACCCATGGCGGCGGCGACGGCGAGGGCGGCAGCGCGCGGACGCCGGTCGGAGCGGTCCGCGGCCGCGCCGCCCGGCGACGGGCCGATCGACCTGCGCGGGTACCTCGTCCGGAGCCGGCGGGTCTCGCTCTCCCTCGTCTACGTCGCGGTCCTGTTCTTCCTGTACGAGGCGCTGATCCGGCTGGTCGACAGCCGGACCCGCAACGCCGCCGAGGTGATGTTCAAGGAGCTCTTCCTCGACCTCGGCCCGGGGGCGATCTGGCTCGAGCTGTTCCTCGCCGGCGTGTTCGCGTTCGCCGTCTGGCGCGTCGTCCGGGACCGGCAGCCGGCGCTCCGGCTCTTCCCGCCGTTCCTCGTCGAGTGTCTGCTGCTCGCGCTCCTGCTCGGGCCGGTCGTGAACGCGCTGACCGGCACCTTCCCGCTGCAGGCGGTGGCGCCGGGGGGCGAGGGGAGGCCGCTCGCCGGTTCGCTCCTCGCCTCGGTCGGCGCCGGCGTCTACGAGGAGCTCCTGTTCCGGCTCCTCCTCCTCGGCGGAGGGTACACGGCGCTCCTCGCGGTCCTCGGCGCGCGGAAGCGGACCGCGTTCGCGGTGGCGCTCGTCGCGTCGTCCCTGGCGTTCGCGACGTACCATCACGTCGGCGCGAACGCCGATCCGTGGGAGTCGCGGCTGTTCGTCTTCCGCGCGCTCGCCGGTATACTCCTCGGACTGGTGTTCGCCTTCCGGGGGCTCGGCGTCGTGGTCTACCTCCACGCGCTGTACGACGTGCTGGTCGACCTCCGCGTCGCGGCCTGGGACTGAAGGAACGACGGCCGCCCCGCGACGTGCGGCGGGCCGCGGCCGGAAAGGCGGACGACTCTCCTTGCGCATCGTCACGGCGATCACGGGTGCGAGCGGCGCGACCTACGGCGTCCGTTTCGTCGCGCGAGCGGCGGAGCTCGGCGCGGAGATCGACCTCGTCGTCTCCTCGGCCGGGCAGCGCGTCGCCGTCGACGAGCTCGGCGGCCGGATCGATCCGGAGAGCGGGCCGCTCTCCGAGCTGCTCGGCGAGGACGCGGCGCGGGTGAGGACCGTCCCCGCCGCCGACATCGGCGCCGAGGCGGCGAGCGGCAGCGTCCCGATCGACGGGATGGCGATCGTGCCATGCACCATGGGGACGGTGGGGCGGATCGCCACCGGAATCGCCTCGAACCTGATCGAACGGGCGGCGGACGTCGCCCTGAAGGAGCGGAGGACGCTGGTCGTCGTCCCGCGCGAGACGCCGCTGCACCGGATCCACCTGGTGAACCTCACCGCGCTCGTCGACGCCGGGGCGATCGTCCTCCCCGCGATGCCGGGGTTCTACTCCGGTCCGACCACGGTCGAGCGGCTGGTCGACGGCGTGGTCGATCGGGCGCTCTCGTTCTTCTTCGGCCCCGAGGTGATCCGCGACCGCTGGAACCCGCGCGGCCGGGGGGGTGACCGATGACCGGCGCCTCCGCCGCCGGGAGCGGACCGCTCGCCCGGCTCCGGACCTGGCTCGAGCTGGTCCGGTTCTCGCACACGATCTTCGCGCTGCCGTTCGCGGTGATGGCGCTCTTCCTCGCCGCCCCGGACGGACGGCCGTCGCTCCGGGTGACCGGGCTGGTCCTCCTCTGCATGGTCGCGGCGCGGACGGCGGCGATGGCGTACAACCGCCTGGTCGACCGCGACGTCGACGCCGCGAACCCGCGGACGCGCTCGCGCCACCTCCCGGCCGGCCTCGTCACGGTCGCCGAGGTCGGCGGCGTCGTCGTGGTCGCGTCCGCCGTCTTCGTCGCCGGCGCGTTCCTGCTGAACCCGCTCGCCGGCCGTCTGTCGTTCCCGGTCCTCGTCGTCCTCCTCGGGTACTCGCACACCAAGCGGTTCACGTCGGCCAGTCACTTCGTGCTCGGGCTCGCCCTCGGGCTGGCGCCGCTCGGGGTCTGGATCGCCGTCCGGGGGGTGATCGACGCGAGCGTGCTGCAGCCGGCGCTGATCGGCGGGGCGGTCCTGGCGTGGGTCGCCGGCTTCGACGTCATCTACTCGTGCCAGGACGTGGCGTTCGACCGGGAGGCGGGGCTCCGCTCGGTCCCGGCCCGGCTCGGCGTCGCGGGGGCGCTCCGCGTGGCGCGCGTCTGTCACGTCGTGGCCGTCCTCCTGCTGCTCGCGCTGGCGCCGGCGGCGGGGCTCGGCGGGCTGTACCTCGCCGGGGTCGTCGCGACCGCGCTCCTCCTCCTGTGGGAACATCGGCTCGTGCGGGCGGACGACCTGTCGCGGGTCGACCTCGCGTTCTTCACGGTGAACGGCTGCATCAGCCTGCTCCTCGGCGCGGTGACCGTCGTGGAGGTCGTGACGTGACGCCGCCTCGCACCTCCTCGGGAGCGGGCGGGGGCGACGCGGCGCTCCCGAAGGAGCTGCCGGGCGTCGTCGCGCTGGTCGGCGACGAGGAGCGGCGGAAGGAGCGGCTCCTCGCCGAGCTGATCGACCGGGCGGGGCCGGACGCGTCGGTCGTGTCGTGGCAGAAGGACGCGGCCGAGCGGCCCGAGTCGGAGGTCGCGCGGCTCCTCTCCGACCACGCGTCGCGACCGCTGTTCGGCGGGACGAAGGTCCTGGTGGCGCGGGACGGCGACGCGCTCCTGAAGCGGGCGCAGAAGTCGCTCGTCGCGGCGATCGACGTCGCGTCGGGGAACCGCATGATCCTCCTCTGCCGGAACCTCGACCAGCGGACCTCGTTCGCGAAGAAGCTGAAGAAGGCGGGCGGCCTGATCGTCTGCCAGCGCCCGCGCGTCGACACCGACGCCGGCGGCGCGGTCCCGCCGGGGAGCGAGCTGGTCCGGGAGATCCTCGCCGACGCGAAGCGGCACTCCCTCGACCTCGATCCGCGCGCCGCGGCCGAGCTCGCCGGACGGACCGGCAACGACCTCCTCCTGGCGTCGAACGAGCTGGAGAAGATCGCGGTCCACCTCGGCGGCGGCGGGAAGGTGACCGTCGCGATCGTCGACGCGCTGGTGCCGCAGAGCGCGGCGTGGGACCAGTTCCAGCTGTTCCAGGAGGTCGCCACCGGGCAGGCGGGGCGCGCCTTGAAGCGCGTGCGGGGCATGCTCTCCCGGGGGACGGTCGACCGGAGCGGCCGCCGGACCACCGATCCGCGGTCGATCTCGCTGGCACTGGTGGCGCTCCTGCATCAGCGGCTCCGGACCCTCGCGCGCTTCCGGGTGCTGCAGCGACAGGGGCTGCCGAAGGAGGAGATGCAGCGCGCGCTCCGGATCCGGAACCCCGGGCAGCTCTTCTACCTCGGCAAGGAGGCGTCGCTCCCGCTCGTCGCCGCGGCCGAGACGGCGGTCGAGGCGCTGGCCGAGGCGGACCGCGGACTGAAGCTCGGTCAGCCGCCGAAGGTCCTGCTCGAGCGGCTCGTGGTCCGCCTGGCGCGGGCGGCGGTCCGCGGCGCGGGCGACGGCGCGGCCGGGCGGAGCGGCGGCGCGCCGGGAGGCCGGCGGTGGTGATCCGGCGCCTGCCGAAGGACGTCGTCGACCGGATCGCGGCCGGCGAGGTGATCGAACGGCCGTCGTCGGTCGTCAAGGAGCTGGTGGAGAACGCGCTCGACGCCGGCGCGCGTCAGGTCGACGTCTCGGTCGAGGCGGGCGGGAAGCGCTCGCTCCGGATCGCGGACGACGGCTGCGGGATGGCGCCGGACGACCTCGAGCTCGCGTTCGTGCCGCACGCGACGTCGAAGCTCTCCGCGGTCGACGACCTGCTGGAGATCGCGTCGTTCGGGTTCCGGGGGGAGGCGTTGGCGAGCGTCGGCGCGGTCGCGCGGGCGCGGATCGTCAGCCGCCCGGCGGACGGCGACGGCCACGAGGTGACCTGCGAGGCGGGCGCGATCGGAGAGGTCCGGCCGTGCGGCGCGGCGCCGGGGACCGTCGTCGAGGTGAAGAACCTCTTCTTCAACGTCCCGGCCCGCTCGCGCTTCATGAAGAGCGACGCGGCCGAGGCGTCCCGCTGTCTCGACCAGGTCGTGAAGGCGGCCTTGGCGCACGAGGGGGTCGGGTTCTCGTTCTCCCACGGCGGGCGGTGCTCGTTCCGGGTGGCGCCGGACGCGGACCGGCGGTCGCGGGTGGGGGAGGCGTACGGACACGAGCTCGCGGCGCGCATGATCGCGGTCGAGCGGGCGGACGGCGGGGTCCGGGTCGAGGGGCTGATCGGGCCGCCGGACACGGCGAAGGGACGGACGACGCACCAGGCGGTCTTCCTGAACGGGCGCCCGATCGTCGACCCCGCGATCCGGGCCGCGGTCCGCCAGGCGTTCCGGGAGTTCCTCGCCCCTT
>JAUIEL010000849.1 GCA_030428825.1 bacterium | reverse complement strand
AATTGTCGCCGGCCGACCGAGGAGTCTCGGAAATCCGCCGGTTCCCTCGAATCGCTCAGCCCAGGCCGACGATCTTCCCGTCGACGACGTCGAGGCTCTCGGCGAGCGGGACGCGCGGGAGGCCGGGCATCCGCATCATCTCGCCGGTCAGCACGACCAGGAACCCGGCGCCGGCGTTCACCTGGATCCGCCGGACGGTGACGTCGAACCCGCGCGGGCGCCCGCGCAGCTTCGGGTCGTCGGAGAGGCTCGACTGCGTCTTCGCCACGCAGATCGGGAGACGTCCGAACCCGAGGCGCGCGAGGTCCTGGAGGTCGTGCTCGGCCTGGCGCGTGAACGTCACCCCGTCCGCGCCGTACATCGCGGCGGCGACCTTCCGGATCTTCTCCTCGACCGGGTCCTCGAGCTCGTACAGGAAGCGGGGGGGCGCCGGATCCGCGGCGGCGTGCTCGACGACGAGCCGGGCCAGGTCGACGGCGCCGTCGCCGCCCTTCTCGTGGTGCTCCGCGACGGCGAACGGGACGCCGAGCCGCTCGCACTCGGCGCGGACGACGGCGATCTCCTCCTCGGTGTCGCCGGTGAACCGGTTCAGCGCGACGACGGCGGTCTGGCCGAACGCGGCGATGTTCTCGAGGTGCTTCTCGAGGTTCGGGAGGCCGCGCCCGACCGCCTCGGCGTCCGGCGTGCCGAGCGCCTTCACCTCGACGCCGCCGTGCATCTTCAGCGCCCGGACCGTCGCCACCAGCACCACGGCCGCCGTCCGGAGCCCGGCCGTCCGGCACTTGATGTCGAAGAACTTCTCGGCCCCGAGGTCGAACCCGAACCCCGCCTCCGTGATCGCCCAGTCCGCCCCATGCATCGCCATCCGAGTCGCGATCACCGAGTTGCATCCGTGCGCGATGTTCGCGAAGGGGCCGCCGTGGACGAACGCCGGGACCCCCTCGAGCGTCTGGACGAGGTTCGGCAGGACCGCGTCGCGAAGGAGCGCGAGCATCGCCCCCGCCGCCTTCAGCTCGCGCGCCGTCACCGGGTCCCCGCCCGGCGTGTACGCGACGAGCGTCCGCTCGAGGCGCGTCCGGAGGTCGTCGAAGCCGTCCGAGAGACAGAGCATCGCCATCACCTCGGAGGCCGCGGTGATGTCGAACCCGCCCTCGCGCGGAACGCCCTGGGTCCTCCCGCCGAGTCCGAGGACGACGTTCCGCAGCGAGCGGTCGTTCATGTCGAGGACGCGCCGCCAGATGACGTCGCGCGAGTCGATGTCGAGCTCGTTGCCGCGGAAGACGTGGTTGTCGATCATCGCCGCCAGCAGGTTGTTGGCGGAGGTGATCGCGTGGAAGTCGCCGGTGAAGTGGAGGTTGATGCGGCCGGCGGGGACGATCTGGCTGCGGCCTCCTCCGGTGGCGCCGCCCTTGACGCCCATGCAGGGGCCGAGGGACGGCTCGCGGAGCGCGAGGCAGACCGACTCGCCGAGCTTCGCCATCGCCTGCCCGAGTCCGATCGTGGTGGTCGTCTTCCCCTCGCCGGCCGGCGTCGGCGTGATCGCCGAGACCAGGATCAGCCGCGACGGCGCCGGGCGCGACCGGGGCCGCTCGAGCGCGTCGAGCTCGACCTTGGCGACGTCCGGGCCGAACATGAGGAGGTCCTCCGGCTCGAGCCCGAGCGTCGCGGCGACCTCGGTGATCGGCTTCGGCTGGCTCTGGCGGGCGATTTCGACGTCGGACGGCATGGCGAGGATCTCGTGAGGGGAGGACGAAGCCGAAGAGTCTGGTAGTTTCCCCCCATGGCAGGCAAGAGCGAGACCCCGTTCGCGAAGGACTTCGGCTATCTCCGACCGTTCCTCGGCAAGGTCCGAGCGCACGCCGAGGCCCTCGAAGGGGCCCGGGGAGAGCGCCTGAGGAGCCTCCTGGCGGACGAGCAGCAGCGGTGGGACGAGATCGCGGCCCTCCTCGCGGGAGGCGAGCCGGCGGCCCCGTCCGGGACTCCCGACGCGCCCGGTCCGTCCGCCGCGTCGGCCGAGGGAGGGGCCGAGCGACGTTCGGCGGAGGCGGAGGCCGTGCCGCGCGAGGAGATGGCGCGGGGCCGCCGCTCCGGACTCACGGTGGGGAGCCTGAGGGGAGAGCGGCGTCGCGGACGCTGAGGCGCTCGTCGCCCCCGGCCCCTCCGCCCGCGCCCTCCCCCGCCCCGTTCGAACCACGTGGAAGGAGTGATCGAGATGCGTCGAAACCGGACGACGGTGGCGGTCGGAGCGACCCTGCTCTGCCTCGTGGCCTGCGGGGACCGGGGCGGGGCGGGCGGCGACGGCCCGGCCGGGGACGAGGCGCTGGCGGCGTTCCTCGACCGGTACGAGGCCGGATTCCAGCCGTTGGCGTACGCGTCCGCGAAGGCGTGGTGGACCGCCTCGACCGACGTGAGCGAGGCGCACCCGGCGGCCGCGGTCGCC
>JAUIEL010000848.1 GCA_030428825.1 bacterium | reverse complement strand
CGCTCCGGGCGGCGTGCGGCGGAGGGTTCGACCCGGCGTCGGTGCGCTGCCTCAGACGACCTTGAGGGCGAGCCCGTTCGTCAGGTTGTAGTCGTTCTGCACGCCGAACGTCGTGTACTGGTTGGCGATCTGGAGGTACACCTGGACCGCCGCCGGGACCGGCGGGATCGTCGCCACCACGCTCTCGACCGCGGCGGGGACGAACTGGACGACGGTCGGCTGCACGAGCAGCATGCAGCCGGCGCCCGGCGCCGGGATCGCCGTCGGCTGGAAGCCGACGAGCAGGAGCCGCCCGGTCAGGAACGTGTTGCAGCAGCCCGGGTTCCCCGACCACTTCAACGCGAGCTGGCAGCCGACGGAGTCGTACCCCCCCTTCAGCGCCGGCACGTCGAAGCCGGCGGGGTTGCAGCCGGCGCCGTACGGCCCGACGGAGACGCTCGGGCACTGGGCGGCGGCGGACGGGGCGAGCGCGAGGGCGGCGGCGAGGACGAGGACGGACGTGAGAACGCGCACGGTCACTCCTTTCCGGATCCGCTTCACCCGTCGGATCCGTCGGCTCGGTGGGGGGACCGAATGTACCGTTTTTCGAGCGACCGGTTTCACGGCGGGGGCGGTTCGAGGGTCCGGACCGCCGGTCCCGTGCCGGTCTCCCGGGAGCTGAACATGCGACTCCTTCCCTTCTGCGCCTTCCTCGCGTCCGTCGTCCCGAGCGCCCCCCTCGCCGGGGCCGCGCCCGCCGGCCTCGCCGCCCCGAAGTTCGTCCACGAGGTGATCGAGGTCCCGCGGACCCGGGCCGGGGACGAGGCCGAGCGGCCGCCGATCGCCGTCGGGGTCTGGGCGCCGCCCGTCGCCGCGGAGGGGCCGTCGCCTGTCGAGCGACTCCCGCTCTTCCTCTTCTCGCACGGCTACGGCGGGAGCGGCGGGTCGTACACGTACCTGACCGAGCACCTCGCCGCCGCGGGATGGATCGTCGTCGCGCCCGACCACGACGACCCGGTGTCGGTCGTGCGACTGCGGGAGGAGGACGAGACCGACCGCGCGTTCGAACTCCTCCGCTCCGTCCGCGACCTGATCCGCGAGGAGTTCGACTTCGAGCGCTACCGCTACCGGCTCGACGAGACCGAGGCCGTGCTCGACGCGGTCCTCGCGCACGAGCGGTACGGCCCGCGCATCGACCCGGATCGGATCGTCGCCGGCGGCCACTCGTTCGGCGGGTACACGACGCTCGGCCTGGCGGGGGCGGTCGAGGGGCGGCTCGACGACCGCCTCGGCGCCGTCGTGCTCCTCTCCCCCGGGCTCTGGATGTTCGACGCGGACGACTTCGCGCGGGTCGCCGTCCCGACGCTCTACCTCCTCGGCGAGAACGAGCTGGCGGACGAGCGCCGCCCGGGGACGAAGCTCGACCTGTCGCGGACGGCGTACGCGGCGTTCCCCGAGCCGAAGTTCCTCTATGCGCTCGAGGGCGGCCGCCACCTCTCGTTCAGCGATCGCAGCCGGACCGCGTTCGGGCGCCGGAAGCGGCAGGCGGAGGCGGAGCTCGACGCGATCGAGCGGCTCGTCCTCGCGTTCCTGGAGGAGACCGTCGGCGGGCGCGGCCAGGCCGACGCGGCGCGGACCGCGCGCGAGACCGGGCGGTTCCTCGAACTCGTCCCGAAGCCGGCGCCGGAGAAGGAGGAGGTCGGCGGCGAGCTCGAGTCGGACTCGGACTGACAGGAGCGGCCGGGACAGGGAAGAGGCGGCCCGTGCCCGGGGAAGCACGAGCCGCCTCATCGAGTGGCACGACGCGCAGGGGGTGCGATTCTCGGAGCGAGAAGGCGCGTCGTGCCGAGCAGCTCATGGCGTCGAGCTGCCGGGGAGAGTTTCCCCGCCGACGATGAAGGACCGTCGGCGTCGCGGGTCAAGCTCGGGTCAAGCCGGCGCGGCGTCGCCGCTCGGGGACGGCGTCGGCTCCGGCACGAGCTCCTGGGCGAGCACCTCGGCGACGTGCTGGAGGTCGCGGGTCTCGCGCGGCGAGAACTCGTGCTCGTGCTTCGTGCCGATGCCGAGCGTCCCGACGACCGTGTCGCCCTGCTTCAGCGGGACGCAGAGCGAGCCCCCCACGCCGGTCTGCCGGGCCGCCGGCTTCGCGACCCCGGAGTCGTCGGTCTGCAGGTTGCACATCGTCACCGGCTCGCCGGTCTTCGCGCACTCGCCGGCGATCCCCTTGCCGATCGGGATCTCCTTGGTGATCTCGCGGATCTGGGGCGGGAGGCCGAGGGACGCCTCGAGCTTCAGGACGTTCCGGGAACGATCGAGGAGGTGGAGCGTCCCGGTCTGGGCGTCGAACCGGGTCAACACCTCGTCGAGCACCTTCTCGAGCGCGAGCGACCGGTCCGACTCGAACCGGACGATCATGCGGATCACGTTGTTGAAGTTCGTCATCGTTCGATCTGCCTGCTGTCTCTT
>JAUIEL010000847.1 GCA_030428825.1 bacterium | reverse complement strand
CGGTCTCGAGCGACACCGCGCCGCCGGACCTCTACGCCTGGGACCTCGAGACCGACCGCGTCACGCGGCTCACCGACTCGCTGAACCCGGCGATCGACGCGCGCGACCTCGTCCGCTCCGAGGTCGTGCGATACGAGAGCTTCGACGGGCTGGAGATCCCGGCCGTCCTCTACCGGCCGCACGCGGCGAGCGCCGCCGCGCCGGTCCCCGCGGTCGTCTTCGTCCACGGCGGCCCGGGCGGGCAGACGCGGCAGGGGTACCGGGCGGACATCCAGGTCCTCGCGAACCACGGCTACGCGGTCCTCGGCGTCAACAACCGCGGGTCGTCGGGGTACGGCAAGACGTTCCACCACCTCGACGACCGGCGTCACGGCGAGGACGACCTGCAGGACTGCGTCTTCGGGCGCCGCCACCTCGAGTCGCTCGACTGGGTCGACGGCGACCGGGTCGCGATCATGGGCGGCAGCTACGGCGGGTACATGGTCTGCGCGGCGCTGACGCTGCAGCCGGAGGCGTTCGACTGCGGCATCGACGTCTTCGGGGTCACGAACTGGCTCCGCACCCTGAAGTCGATCCCGCCGTGGTGGGAGGCGTTCCGGCAGAACCTCTACGCCGAGATGGGGGACCCCGCGACCGACGAGGAGCGGCTGCGCCGGATCTCCCCGCTCTTCCACGCCGACCGGATCGTCCGGCCGCTGCTGGTGGTCCAGGGCGCCAACGACCCTCGGGTCCTCCAGGTCGAGTCGGACGAGATGGTCGCCGCGGCCCGGGCGAACGGCGTCGACGTGGAGTACCTCGTCTTCGACGACGAGGGGCACGGCTTCCGGCGCCGCGAGAACCGCGTCGCCGCCGCCGAGGCGTACGTCCGCTTCCTCGACCGGCACCTGAAGGGGAGCGACGCGACGCCGTGACCGGACCGGACGCGCGCGGCGGTCACGCCTCCTCGGCTTCGTCCCCTTCCGCCGGCGCCACCCGCACCTGGAGCGGGCGGGTCGTGTCGAGGTGCACGTCGCGCTGCGGGAAGGCGATGACGATCCCCGCCTCGCGGAACAGCCCGTCGATGCGGAACCGGATGTCGCTCTCGACGCGGCGGCGGTCCATCTCGCGGCGCATGCGGATCCAGAAGTGGATCTCGAACAGGAGCGCGTCGTCGCCGAACTCGGTGAACAGGAGCGTCGGCTCGGGCGACTTCAGGACGAGCCCGTGTTCGTCGACCGCCTTCCGCAGGAGCTTCGAGACCTCGCGCAGCGGCGAGCCGTAGACGACGCCGACCGACACCCACGTCCGGTAGGTGTCGTCCGAGAGCGTCCAGTTGATGACGTTGCTCTCGAGGAAGGTCGAGTTCGGGACGATGATGTCGACGTTCGACGGCTTCCGGATCAGCGTGCTCCGCGCGCCGATCCGCTCGACGATCCCGAGGAGGTCGCCGACCTGGATCAGGTCCCCGACGCGGATCGGACGCTCCACCAGCAGGATCAGGCCGCTGATGAAGTTGTTCATCAGGTTCTGGCTGCCGAACCCGACGCCGATCGCGAACGCGCCGCCGAGGATCGTGAACGCGGTGAGCGGGACGTTGACCACCCGGAGCGCCAGCAGGAAGACGGTGACGACGAGCAGGTAGAAGATGATCGTCTGGACCGCGGCGCCGCCCCCCTCGGTGACGCCGAAGCGCGGCAGGAGCCGCCGCCCGATCACCCGGCTGGCGAGCTTCGCGCCGCTCACGCCGAGGAGGAGGAGCAGGAAGCCGATGACGACCTTCGCCACCGTGATGGGGCGGTCGTCGATGCTCGTGATCTCGTAGCCCCACGCCCGCTCGACGTTCGACCGGAACGACTCCCACCGCTCCGTCCACGAGGCGGTGTCGGTCTCGGCGCCGAGCTCGTCGCGGAGCTTCCGGGCGACGTCGGCGACCCCCTCGAGGTCGCGCCGCGCCGCCTCGGTGGCGCGGATCCGGCCCTGCACGTGGCGCGCCTGTTCGCGCAGCCAGCGCGCGACGTCCGGCTCGGGGTCGGACGCGAGTCGTTGCTCGATCGACGCGATCGATCTCCCGTCGGCGTCGATCTCCGTCCGGAGGAGCCCCGCCGTCCGTTCGAGCTGCTCCAGCGCGGTCGCCGTCTCCTGCGCCCAGGTCCGGAGCGTCCGGGCGTCCGGCGGCTCGTTCGCCACCTCGAATCGCCGGTGCCAGAGCTCGCGCTCGCGGGTGCGCGCCTCGATCCGCTCGTCGAGCCGCGCGACCTCCGCCTGCCGCGTCTCGCGCGCCTGCCGGTACGCCTCGACCTCCTCCGCCGACGCCGGTCCCGCGTCGGCCGCGCGGTCGCGTCGATCGCGGGCGTCGGAGAGGCGACGCGTCGCCATCTCGAGGTCGAGGCGGGCCGAGTCGCGGCGGGCGGAGAGGGCGAACTCCTCCTTGGCGACCTCGTCGAGGCGCGTGGCGAGGTCCGCGGCGG
>JAUIEL010000086.1 GCA_030428825.1 bacterium | reverse complement strand
TGTGGCTGCTCGAACCGCTCGCCTCGCAGGTCGCGGAGGCGGATCATCCGCGCTTCCTCGCGGTCCTGTGGGCCCACACCGCGGCCTACGGAGCGGGATTCGCCGGGGGCGCCGTGCTGTACGTGCACATCCTGTTCCGACGGTGGAAGGTGTCACGCGTCGGATCGAGCGGGTAGGAGTCGCACTCGGCCGGAGCACGAGACGTCGCGTGCGCGTGCGAGCGCGTGCGATTCGGAGAGGGTCGAGGACAACGCGGGCGCCGACTCCGAAGCCGCGAGGATCGGCGGCTCGCGCGCTGCTGCGCGCTCGGATGCGACGTCGTGCGAGGAAGGGGAGTGGTGGGCGATGAAGGACTTGAACCTTCGACCCCCAGCTTGTCGAGCTGGTGCTCTAGCCAACTGAGCTAATCGCCCGGACCGAACGGGCGTTTTACCGGCTCGGATGGGGGAGAAGCAAGGGGGAGGTGCGAATTCCTCGACTTGGCACCGGGCGTCGGAACGCTAGACTTCCACGCTTTGCAACACCGGAACGGATTCGGCGGTGGCCGGGTCGGAGGAGCCCCATGATCGTCGGCGTCGCGAAGGAGATCAAGGAGTTCGAGAACCGCGTCGCCGCGGTCCCCGCGGGGGTGAACGCGTTCGTGGCGGACGGCCACGAGGTCCTGGTCGAGGAGGGGGCCGGGGTCGGCGTCGGGCTCGAGGACGAGGCGTTCCGGGCCGAAGGGGCGCGGGTCGTCGACCGCGCGACGCTCTTCGGCGAGGCGGAGATGATCCTCAAGGTGAAGGAGCCGCTCCCGTCCGAGTACTCCCTGATCACCGACCGCCACACCGTCTTCACGTACTTCCACTTCGCGGCCTCGCGCGAGCTGACCGACGCCATGACCGCGTCGGGCGCCGTCTGCGTCGCGTACGAGACGATCGAGCGGAACGGCACCCTCCCGCTCCTCACCCCGATGAGCGAGGTCGCCGGGAAGATGGCGTCGCAGGAGGGGGCGAAGTACCTGGAGAAGCCGCAGGGCGGCCTCGGGATCCTCCTCGGCGGCGTGGCGGGGGTCGAACCGGCGACGGTCGTCATCATCGGCGGCGGCATCGTCGGGGTCTCGGCGGCGCGGGTCGCGGCCGGGATGGGCGCGCGCGTCGTCATCCTCGACGTCGACGTCGACCGCCTCCGGTACCTCGAGGACGTCATGCCGAAGAACGTCCACCTCCTGATGTCCGACCCGGTGTCGATCCGCGAGTGGGCGGTCCGCGCGGACCTGCTGATCGGCGCGGTCTACATCACCGGCGCGCGCGCCCCGACGCTGGTGTCGCGCGAGCTCGTGTCGCAGATGCAGAAGGGGGCGGTGATCGTCGACGTGGCGATCGACCAGGGGGGCTGCATCGAGACGTGCCGCCCGACGACGCACGGCGACCCGACCTACGAGGTCGACGGCGTCATCCACTACTGCGTGGCGAACATGCCGGGGGCGGTCCCGAAGACCTCGACCTACGCGCTGACGAACGTCACCCTCCCGTACGCCCGCACCCTCGCTCGCCTCGGCCCGGAGCGGGCGATCCGCGAGAACGACGAGCTCCGCCTCGGCGCGAACGTCGTGCGCGGGAAGATCACCTACGAGGGGGTCGCGGAGAGCTTCGGACTCGAGTACGTCGACCCGATCCGGGCGCTCGGCTGAGCGGGCGGTCGAAGGACCGGACCGATGCCGCGCGGGAAGTCCGTCTGGCCGCCGCCCCCCGATCAACAGGTCTTCACCACGGGTGAGGTGGCGAAGGCCTGCAACGTCACGATCCGGACGGTCATCCGTTGGGTCGACTCGGGGCGGCTGCAGGGGTACAAGATCCCCGGGTCGCGCGACCGGCGCGTCCCGCGCGCGAACCTCGTCCGGTTCATGACCGAGCACGGGATGCCGCTCGGCGTCCTCGAGGCGGACGGGCGGCGAAAGACGATCCTGGTCGTCGACGACGACGCGGCGATCCTCGCCCTCCTCGAGCCGTTCCTCGAGACGCTCGGCGACGTCGACGTCCGGACCGCCCGGAACGGATACGAGGCGGGGGCGAAGACGATCTCGCTCAAGCCGGACGTCCTCCTGATCGACTACAACCTCGGCGACGTCACCGGCCTCGACGTGGCGCGGACCGTCCGCGAGCACGAGGAGCTGCGGGAGACGAAGATCGTCTGCATGTCCGGTTTCCTCGACGGATCGAACCTCGACGAGCTCCGGGCGCAGGGCGTGGACGACTTCTTCCCGAAGCCGCTCGACCTCGAGGCGCTCGGCCGTCGCCTGAAGCAGCACCTCGCCCTCGCCTGAGGGGGCCGCCGCCGACCTCCCGGAGCCGTCCCTGTCCGACGCCGCCAACCACTTCGTCCTGGGGCTCCTCCAGGGGCTGACCGAGTTCTTCCCGGTCTCGTCGAGCGGCCACCTCGGCCTCGGCGGGATCCTGCTCGGCGTGGAGCAGGAGGGGGCGACGCTCGAGGTCGCGCTGCACGCGGGGACGCTCCTCGCGGTGCTCGTCTTCCTCTGGCGCCCGCTCCTCCAGCTCGTCCGCGGGCTGTTCGGCGTCGGCGCGCCGGACGAGGTCCGCGCCGCCCGCCGCACGATCGCGCTGGTCGGCGTCGCCTCGGTCCCGGCGGCGGTGATCGGCGTGGCGTTCGGCGACGTGATCGAGTCGCTGTTCGACTCCGCGTGGGTGATCGCCGCCGGGTTCCTCGCGACCGGCGGACTCCTGCTGCTGTCGCGGCGGTACGTCGGCGCCGCCGAGGAGATCCCGACGCTCGGGTTCGCGGAAGCGCTCCTCGTCGGGTGCGCCCAGGTCCTGGCGATGGTCCCCGGCGTCTCCCGCTCGGGGAGCACGATCGTCGCCGGCATGGCGCTCGGCGTCCGCCCGGAGCAGGCCGGCCGATTCTCCTTCCTGATGGCGATTCCCGTGATCTCCGGGGCCGCGGTCCTGAAGGTCCGCGATATCCTCGACGCCCCCTCCGGACAGGGGGTCCCTCTCGCGATCGGCGTCGGGACCGCCTTCCTGTCGGGGCTCCTGGCGCTCGGTCTCCTCACCCGCATGCTGCGGCGCGGGCGGTTCGACGCCTTCGCCTGGTACGTGATTCCCCTCGGCCTGTTCACCTGCTGGGTGGCGAGCCGAACCGTGTGACCCAGAACCGGATCCGAGAACGAAGATGAAGACCGCCGTGGTGACGGGCGTGACGGGCCAGGACGGCTCGTACCTCGCCGAGTTCCTGCTCGAGAAGGGGTACCGGGTCGTCGGGATGGTCCGACGCTCCTCCACCGAGACGTTCGAGCGCATCGAACACCTGCGCGACCGGATCGAGCTGAAGGAGGCCGATCTGCTCGATCAGGCGTCGCTCATCCGCATCCTCGAGGAGTCCGAACCGGACGAGGTGTACAACCTCGCGGCGCAGTCGTTCGTGCCGACGTCGTTCGTCCAGCCGGTGCTGACCGCCGACTTCACCGCCGTCGGCGTCGCCCGGCTGCTCGAGGCGGTCCGGGTGGTGAACAAGGACATCCGCTTCTACCAGGCCTCGTCGAGCGAGATGTTCGGCAAGGTGAAGGAGACGCCGCAGAACGAGGAGACCCCGTTCCACCCCCGCTCGCCGTACGGCGTGGCGAAGGTGTACGGCCACTACATCACGATGAACTACCGGGAGTCGTACGGCATGCACGCGTCGTCCGGCATCCTGTTCAACCACGAGTCGCCGCGGCGCGGGCTCCTGTTCGTGACCCGGAAGATCACCGACGCGGCCGCGCGCATCAAGGCGGGGAAGCTCGACAAGCTCCGCCTCGGCAACACCGACGCCAAGCGCGACTGGGGGTACGCCGGCGACTACGTCCGCGCGATGTGGATGATGCTGCAGCGGGACCAGCCGGCGGACTACGTCGTCGGGACCGGCGAGACCCACACCGTCGCCGACTTCTGCGAGAAGGCGTTCGCCCGCGCCGGTCTCGACTGGAAGGAGTACTACGAGGTCGATCCTCGGTTCCTCCGCCCGGCCGAGGTCGACCTCCTCCTCGCCGATCCGACCCAGGCGAACGAAGAGCTCGGGTGGAAGCCCGAGGTGTCGTTCGAGGGGCTCGTCCACATGATGGTGGACGCCGACCTCGAGCGGCAGGGGCTCCCTCCGGGCGCCTGAGCCGATGCGGATCCTCGTCACCGGGGCCGAGGGGTTCGTCGGGACCCACGCCGTCCGGCGGCTGGTCGCCGCCGGGCACGACGTCCGGTGCATGACGATCGACGGGCGCCCGGTCCTCGGCCTCGAGTCGCTGCGCGCGGACGTCCGCGACCACCACGTCGTCCTGCGGCACGTCGAGGCGGTCGGCCCGGACGCGGTCCTCCATCTCGCGGGGATCGCGTTCGTGCCGGCGGCGAGGAAGGACCCGCGCCTCGCGTTCGACGTCAACGCCGGCGGCACCCTGAACGTCCTCGCCGCCTGCCGCGACGCCGCCCCCGGCGCCCGCGTCGTCTGCATCTCCACCGCCGAGGTGTACGGCCGCGTCGACGACCCCGCCGCGATGCCGCTCACCGAGGACCGCCCGATCGCCCCGGTCACGATGTACGGCGCCAGCAAGGCGTCGGCCGAGCACGTCGCCCGGGCGTTCGCCGGCGAGGGGGTCGACGCCCTGGTCCTCCGCCCGTTCAACCACGTCGGCCCCGGTCAGGACGAGGCGTTCGTCATCTCGTCGTTCGCGCACCAGATCGCCCGGATCGAGCGGGACCCGTCCGCCGAGCCGGTCCTCCGCCACGGCAACCTCGACGCCGTCCGCGACTTCCTCGACGTCCGTGACATCGTCGCCGCGTACGAACGCGCCCTCACCGCCCCGCGCGGCACCCTCGCCCCCGGCGCCGCCTACAACCTCGCGAGCGGCGAAGGCGTCCCGATCTCCCGCCTCGTCGACCTCCTCGTCGGCCTCGCCCGCCGCGAGATCACCCACGAGATCGACCCCGACCGCCTCCGCAAGGTCGACGTCCCGGTGTTCGTCGGCGACGCGACGAGGTTCCGGGAGGCGACGGGATGGCGGCCGGAGATGGCGCTGGAGCGGACGCTGGCGGACGCGCTGGAGGAGGCGAGGGGGAGCAACGAGAGCAGGGGAGAGCAACGAGAGCAGGGGAGAGGGCGCTGACGCGGAGGGCCGGCATCGACGCCGGGCCTCGAGGCTCGCCGATCCCATGGGTCCACGACCGGACTCCCCATTCTCTACCCCGGAAGCGGGTGAGGAAGTCCGGAGCGGGCGAGGCGGGGCCGGAGAAGGGACGAGGCTCCGAGAGCGACCCCGCAGCGCGACTCGTCCCTTCGCGGAGACCACACCGGACGCAACGCGCGAGGACGTGAGCGGGTCGGAGACTCGTCCCTTCTCCGGCCGCCGCCGTGGCGAACGCGAAGACGTTCCCGAATGCGTTCCAAGCCCGCGCAGCGGACCGACCGCATTGCGCGCAGCGACTCAACCTCGCGCCAGCGGCGCCACTCCCCGGCGGTACGCCTCGATCACCAGCTCGAGCTTCTTCCCCGGGCAGAGGGTCCCGCCCTTCACCTCGCGGTGTCCCTCGACGCGGGCGCGCGGGATGCCGTACTCGCGGCGGAGCGCGTCGAGCGCCTCGAAGAGGGCGGACCGCTGCGACGGCGTGACGTCCTGGGTGCGGTAGTCGCCGAGGAGGCAGATGCCGACGTTGCCGCGGTTGAGGGACGGGTTGCCGGCGTGGGCGCCCTGCCACTTCAGCTCGCGCCCCTCCCAGATCCGACCGGCGCGATCGATCAGGTAGTGGTACCCGATGTCGGCCCAGCCACGGGAGTCCTGGTGGTCGCGCTGGATCGAGCGGACGGCGCTCGCGCCGGCGGCCTCGTCGGTGGCGGTGACGGTCGCGCCGGAGTGGTGGACGGTGATCCGCCCGATGCGGGTCATCGGATCCTTGTTCCGCTTGGAGGGGGCGGCGCGCCACGCGGCGCGGGGACGCGCGTCGACGACCGCGTCGGCGCGCGGGATCGCCGGCGGGGGCGGCGGCGGGGTGAACGTGTCGGCGACCGGGGGCGGGGCGACGCCGAAGCGGCGGTCGAGCTCGCGCAGCTCCGGTCGGTCGCGGTCCGCGAGCCGGGCCAGGAGGTCGTCCGCCGCGCCGGCGCCGTCCTTCCGGGCGCAGAGGACCAGCCGGTACGTCAGGAGGTCGCGGTCGAGCGCCGACGGGGAGAGCTCGAGGGCGCGCCGGTAGTGGGGGCGGGCGACCGCGGCCCGGCCGGCGGCGAGCTCGGCGTCGCCGAGGGTCGTCTCCGCCTCGCGCTCGAACTCCCGCCGCTCGACGTCGGTCAGCCCGCCCACGTCGAGGGACGCGAGGGCGATCGCGGCGTCGATCCGGCCGGCGCTCGGCGCCCCGCGCCGGACGTGGGCGTCGGCGCGGCCGAGGTACGCCCGCACGGTCTCGACCGGCGGCGCGCACTCGGGTTGGCCGAGGAAGGCGTCGTAGGCGGCGATCGCGCCGTGCCAGTCGCCGACGCGGCGGAGCTCGTCGGCGCGCCGCAGGTCGGAGCGGGCCTCGGCGGCGGCGTCGGCGCCGGTCGTGGCGCAGCCGGGGAAGAGCGCGGTCGCGGCCAGGAGGAGCGCGAGGAGGCCGGAGGGAGCGCGCCCCCGACCCGCCGGGCGGCGGCTCCGGGCGACGGCGGACGATCGATGGGACATCGGCGTGCCCTTTCTGCACCCCGGCGTTCGGCGCGTCGAGTGTACGGAGTGCGAGCGGGGGGTCTCAAGGACGGCGGGCGGTTCGTCCGAAGGGAAAAGGAGAAGAATCCCGTTTCGACCGGTCCGTCCATGACGCGCTCCGAATTCAACGTCCGACTCCGATTCCCGGCCGAGCGCGCGAGCCTCGCCCGGGTCCGAGCCGTGGTCGAAGCCGTGCTGAACCAGGAGAGCGGCTTCTCCGGCGACGAGGTCCAGGACATCGTCCTCGGCCTGCAGGAGACGCTCTCCAACGTCACGCGTCACGCGTACGCCGGCGCGGGGGGGACGATCGACGTCACCCTCCGGAGCCGACCGGGCGGGTTCGACGCCCGGGTGCGGGACCGGGGCCCGGCGTTCGACCCGACCACCGCCGACGCCGAGGGGCCGGGCCGGCCGCGCGACGGCGGGTACGGCCTGATGCTGGTCCGTCGCACGATGGACCGGATCTCGTACCAGCGGCGGGGGGACGAGAACGTCGTCCGATTGACCCGCTCCGCGCGTCCCCGCCTCAAGTCCCGACGGGTCTCCGCACGATGAGGACTCCGGGAGAGGTGGGGACTCGATACCACGGCGCGACGGCGCGAGGACGACGTTCATGAGCGGCAAGAAGGTCCTGGTGGTCGACGACGAGCCTTTCATCCTGCGCTCGCTGACCTTCGTGCTGCGCAAGGAGGGCTTCGAGGTCTCCGAGGCGATGAACGGCGAGGAGGCGATGGAGAAGATCCGCGCCGAGAAGCCCGGCCTCGTCCTGCTCGACGTCATGATGCCGAAGAAGAACGGCTACGAGGTCCTGAGCGAGGTGAAGTCGGACGACGACCTGAAGTCGACGTACATCATCATGCTGACCGCCAAGGGGCAGGAGTCGGACCGCGTGAAGGGGCTCTCGCTCGGCGTGAACGAGTACATGACCAAGCCGTTCTCCCCGATGAAGATCGTCGAGCGCGCGCGCGCCGTCCTCAACGGGTCCCCGGTTCCGAACTGATCGCGTCGGGTTTCCCGCGCGTCGGGCCGTCCCCGCCTCGCGCGACTCCTTCGGCGGGCGGGTGGCGCGCGTCCCGCGGCCTCGTCCGGTGGAACACCACCGCCGCCGCCGTCGCCGTCGCCGCCAGCACGAGGTAGATCGGCCCCGCCGAGCCGGTCCGCTCGAGCGCGATCCCGACCCCGAACGACGCGGCGCCGACCGCGAGCCTCCCCGCCAGCGACTGGATCGAGAAGACCGTCGCCCGCTCGGCCGACGGGACGTGCCGCTGCGTGTAGTTCCGGGCGAACGGGTTCAGCAGCGCGAACGGGATCTGCTGGAGCGCGAAGAACGCGACCGACCACGTCAGCGGGAACGCCCACAGCAACAGGAACGAGAGGGCGATCGTGAGGAGCATGCCGGTCGCCTGCCGCGCCTCGCCGAGCCGCCGGTCGAACCACGGGGCCGCGGCCGCGAACGGCGCCGCGAAGACGTTCAACAGCCCGAGGACGAGCCCGTACACGAGGTAGTTCGTGATCCCGACCGCCTCCATGTGCAGCTGGTAGAAGTGGAACGCCAGCCGGAGGAGGAGGAACACGGCCGTGAACCAGAAGAAGATCCACCGGACGTGGGGGTGGCGGAACGTGCGGAGGACCGACCCCCGGACGTGGCCGGCGAACGAGGCGGGGCGGGCGGCGCCCGGCGGCTCCGGGAGCGTCGCCGCGATCGCGGCGGCGGTCAGGACCGAGGCGATCGAGAGGGCGAACGCCGCCCCGAAGCCGAGCGTCCACGCGGCGAGCCCGCCCGCGACGTCGCACGCGGAGACGCCGACCATGCGCATCCAGTGCGCGCGCGACTCCGCCCGGAGGTACTCCTCGGTCCGCCCCCGCGCGAGGAGGGTGTCGTACAGCCACGCCGCGTCCGACCCGGAGAGGAGCGTGTGTCCGAGCGCCATCAGCGCCATCCCGCCCGCCGCGCCGAGGAACGACGTCGCGCCGAATATCGTGGCGAACGAGACCGCGAGCAGGAGGCAGCCGGCGACCAGGACGTTCCGCCGTCCGACGCGGTCGGCGAGCACGCCGGTCGGCACCTCCAGGACGCACATCGTCAGGTAGTACGCCGCGTTCAGCTGGAAGAACTCGCGGTCGGAGAACCCGCGTCCGACGGTGAAGAACGGGTACATCACCGGGATCCACGCGAACGAGAACGCGAACAGGTTGAACGACTGGAATCTCCGGACCGCGTCCATCCCGATCGTCCGTCCCGCTCCGTTGCCGCGCCCGCCGTGGGGGGACTACACTACGCCGATCGTGGTCGACATCCTCTCCCTCGTCGGGGTCTCCGGCTCCGGAAAGACGACGCTCCTCGAGCGGCTCCTCCCCGCGCTCGCGCGACGCGGCGTGAGGGTCGCGGCGGCGAAGCACTCGCACCACGCGCGGCTCGACCGGGACGAGCCGGGGAAGGACACGGCGCGGCTCGCCGCGGCGGGCGCGGTCGGTGTCGTCGGCGTCGCGGGGGACGAGCCGTTCACCGTCGACGGTCTCCTCGCGCGGCTCCCGCGGTGCGACCTCGTGCTGGTCGAGGGCGGCCGGTCGCTCGGCCTGCCGGCGATCGAGGTCGTGGGGGAGGACGGGGCGCGCCACGACCCGTCGACGTTCGGCGAGCGCGTCCTCGTGGCGTCGGCGGCGCCCCTTCGTTCGGAGGCGCCGGTCCTCCCTCGCGACGACGTCCGCGGGATCGCGTCGTTCCTCCTCGGCCGGCGAACCGCCCGGAGACCCGGCGCGGCCGGCGGTTGAAGGGAGGTCGCGGCGGACGTATCGTGATCCGTCTGCACCGCTCCGGAGAGCCCCCGTGTCCCGCTCCGACTTCCGCAGCGACACCGTCACCACGCCGACCGACGCGATGCGCGAGGCGATGGCCGCCGCCGAGGTCGGGGACGACGTCCTCGGCGAGGACCCGACCGTGCAGCGGCTCGAGGCGGCGGTGGCGGCGCGCCTCGGCAAGGAGGCCGGGCTGTTCGTGCCGAGCGGCACGATGGCGAACCAGATCGGCGTGAAGCTCTACACCGAGCCGGGCGACGAGATCGTCGCCGAGGCCTCCAGCCACGTCCTGACCTACGAGGCGGGGGGGATCGGTCTGATCTCCGGCGTCCAGTGCCGCCCGGTCCGCGGCGACCACGGCGTGATGGACCCGGTCGAGGTCGAGGCGGCGGTCCGGGGCGTCGACATCCACCTGCCCCGCAGCTCGCTCCTCTGCCTCGAGAACACGAACAACGTGGCGGGCGGCACCGTCGTCCCGCTCGAGAACTTCGACGCGATGCGCGCCATCGCCGACCGGCACGGGATGAAGATCCTCCTCGACGGCGCGCGCCTCTTCCACGCCGCGATCGCGGCCGGCGTCGACGCGTCGGAGTACGCGGCGCGCGCCGACCTGGCGTGGGTCGCGCTCTCCAAGGGGCTCTCCGCGCCGGTCGGATCGGTCGTCTGCGGGACGGCCGAGGACATCCGCCGCGCCCGCCGCGTCCGCAAGGTCCTGGGCGGCGGGATGCGCCAGGTCGGCGTGCTCGCGGCCGCGGGGCTCGTCGCGCTCGAGACCGGCGTCGACCGCCTCGCCGACGACCACCGGCGCGCGCGGCGGCTGGCGGAGGCGGCGGCCGCGCTGCCGGGGACGTCCGTCGACCTCGAGCGGACCGTCACCAACATCGTGCTCCTCCGGTTCGACGAGCCGAGGGCGCGCGAGGTCGCCGACCGCCTCGCCGAGCACGGCGTCCTCGCCATGCCGATGGCGGCCGACCGCCTCCGCTTCTGTACCCACCGTCTGATCGACGACGACGACGTCGAGCGGGCGACGCACCATCTTCAGCAGATCGTGAGCTGACCGGCCGTCCGGCCGGTCCGCCGCACCCGCTCGGGAGGAGAACGTTGTCGATCTTCAAGGCGTACGACATCCGCGGCATCTACGGAAAGGAGGTCGACCTCGAGACCTCCCGGAAGATCGGGGCCGCGTTCGCGCACTTCCTCGGCGCGAAGAAGGTCGCGGTCACGAACGACATGCGCGCCTCGAGCCCGGACGTGAAGGCGGCGCTCCTCGAGGGGATCACCTCCCGGGGGTGCGACGTCGTCGACTGCGGTCTCGGCGAGACGCCGCTCCTCTACTTCGCGGTCGGGCACCTCGGCGTCGACGGCGGCGTGGCGGTGACCGCGTCCCACAACCCGGCGAAGTACACCGGCTTCAAGATGGTGCGGGAGAAGGCGATCCCGCTCTCGGGCGACGAAGGGATCCGCGAGATCGAGGCGCTGGTGAAGGACGGGGTGCCGGCGTACGACGGCCCGCCGGGGAAGGTCGAGACGCAGGACGTCTACGCCGCGTACGTCGAGCACGTCCGCGGGTTCATGAAGCCGTGGAAGCCGTTCAAGCTGGTGATCGACTTCGCGAACGGGATGGGGGGGCACCTGATCCCCCGCATCCTCGAGGGGCACGGCCTCACCACCGAGCTCCTCTACCCCGAGCTCGACGGGACGTTCCCGAACCACGAGGCGAACCCGCTGAAGGACGAGAACATCGCCGAGCTCGCGCGTCGGGTCGTCGACACGGGGGCGGACCTCGGCGCGACGTTCGACGGCGACGCCGACCGGTGCGCGTTCGTCGACGAGAACGGCGAGCGCGTCCCGTCCGACATCGTCACCGCGCTGATCGCCCGCTCGCTCGTGCCGACCGAGCCGGGGACCGCGGTGGTGTACGACCTCCGCTCCAGCGACATCGTCCCCGAGGAGGTGTCGCGCCTCGGCGGGCGTCCGATCCGGGAGCGCGTCGGCCACTCGTTCATGAAGGCGGTGCTGCGCCGCGAGGGCGGGCTGTTCGGCGGCGAGCTCTCGGGGCACTTCTACTTCCGGGACAACTTCTACTCCGACTCGGGGATCATCGCGCTGGTCGAGGTGCTGAACATCCTGAGCGACGACGACCGGACGTTCAGCGAGGTCGTGGCCGAGCTCAGGAAGTACCCGTCGACGGGCGAGATCAACTTCGAGGTCGAGGACAAGGACGGGGTGATCGCGTCGCTCGCCGAGAAGTTCGCGGACGCCGAGATCGACCACCTCGACGGGATCACGATCCGCTACCCGGACTGGTGGTTCAACGTCCGGAAGTCGAACACCGAGCCGCTCCTCCGCCTCAACCTCGAGGCGCGGGACCCGGCGCTGTTCGACGCGAAGAAGGAGGAGATCGTCGCCCTGCTCGGGAAGCCGGTGTGAGCGCCCGCTCCGGAATCGTCACCCTCTTGACCGACTTCGGGCACCGCGACCCGTACGTCGGCATCATGAAGGGGGTCGTCCTCTCGCTGCGGCCGAGCGTGCAGCTCGTCGACCTGACGCACGAGGTCGCGCCGCAGGACGTCACCGAGGCGGGCTTCGCGCTCTGCGGGTCGTTCCCGTACTTCCCGCCGGGGACGGTCCACGTGGTGGTCGTCGACCCCGGCGTCGGGACCCGGCGGCGCATCGTCTGCGCCTCGGCGCACGGGTCGATCTTCCTCGCGCCGGACAACGGCGTGCTGACGGAGGTCTGCGCCGCCGCCGACGCGGTGCACGAGGTGACCGACAGCGCCCTCTTCCGGGACGGCGAGCTGTCGCAGACCTTCCACGGGCGGGACATCTTCGCGCCGGTGGCGGCGCGGCTCGCGGGCGGCCTCGAGGTCGCGGCGGTCGGTCCCGCGATCGACGATCCGGTCCGCCTCGATCACCCGACGCCGACGGTCCAGCCGGGCGGCGCGATCTGCGGCGCCGTCGTCCACGTCGACCGGTTCGGGAACCTGATCACCAACGTGCGCGCCGACCAGCTCGACGCGCTGCCGGAGGACCGGCGGCAGGTCCGGATCCTCGGCGTGGAGGTCGGGACGCCGGTGTCGTCGTACGGCGCCGTCTCTCCCGGCGCGCCGCTCGCCATCGTCGACTCGTACGGCTTCCTCGAGGTCGCCGTGAACGGCGGGAGCGCCGAGAAGCACTTCAACGCGCTCCGCGGCGACTCGGTCCGCGTCGGCTGAGAGCGCGTCCGGTCGTCCTTCCGCGAGTGGTCGGCCCGCGCCGACCACGGCTCACGGAACGGTGAACAGCTGGTTCAGGAAGTTCGACTGGATCGTGTAGTTCGAGTCCTGCGAGAGGCGCGCGATCGCCCGCACCGGGTGCGGGTCGGAGAGGAGCCCCAGGCCGATCGCGGCGTACTCGCGGACGTACGCGACGTCGCCGCCCTTCTCGGCCAGGAACCGCCCGAGCGGGTCGATCGCCTCGCGGTCCCCGATCCTTCCGAGCGCGTAGAGCAGGCTCTGCTTGACGAACTCGTTCCGCTCCTTCGCGAGCAGACCGGTGATCCGGTCCGCCGTCGTGCGCGCGCCGAGGAGCGCCAGTCCGGCGCCGAGCGACGGGATCAGCTCGACGTCGTTGGCGTCGGCGAACGACTTCTCCATCCGCTCGATCGAGTCGACGTCGCCGACCAGTCCGAGCGCCAGCGCGACGTAGCCGCGCAGCACCGGTTCGCCGGCCGCGGCGAACAACTCGCGCAGCGCCGGCGCGGCGCGGTTGTCCCGGTGCAGCCCGAGCGCCACCGCGAGGGCCCCGCGGTACGACGTGTCGGCGACCGTGCCGAGCTCCTTCAGGAGGATCGGGACGTGCTCCGGGTCGCCGAGGATGCCGAGCGCCAGCGCGATGAACGGCTTGTTCGCGCGGGTCGTCTGCGCGAGGTCGGCGACCAGCTCGCGGCCGGCCTGCTCGCCTCCGATCTGTCCGATCGCCAGGTAGGCGAAGTTCTTCGCCATCACGTCGGCGTCGTTCCGGGCGACGTTCACGAGCGCCGCGACCGCCTTGTCGTCCCCCTCGCCCGCGCGCAGCACGCCGAGGGCGATCGCGGCGGAGCGGCGGATCTGGGTCTCGTCGTGGCCGAGCGCCCGGACGAGGGTCTTCGCGTCGTCCGCGCCGCCGACCTTGCCGAGCGACAGGATGAGGTACGCGTGGACGACGAACTCCCGCGCCGAGCGGTCGGCCAGGAGCGCGCGCACCAGCGGCGCGTTCTCCGGGTCGCGAGTCAGCCCGACGCCGTACGCGAGACCCGCCCGGACCATCGGCGGGAAGGCGACGAACGACTTCGGAGCCAGGACCGACTTGAACGACTCGGCGGCGAGCGGGCCGCCGATCAGTCCGATCGAGACCGCGGCGACCATCCGCTCCTGAAGCTCGCGGTCGTCGTCCTTCAGGATCTCCTCGAGGCGGGGGAGGGAGACCGTGTTCCCCCAGACGCCGAGCGCGAGGATCGCCTGGATCCGGACGAGGTACTCCTTGTCGCGCAGGCCGTTGAACAGGTACGGCCGGGCGTCCGGGTCGCGCGTCTTGGCGAGGGCGTGGAGCGCGGCGGTCCGCACCGAGGGGTCGGAGTCGCGCAGCGCCTGCACCAGCCGGGGCAGGAGCGACGTCTCCCGGTCCTCCTCGGTGACCGGGCGGAACGGCTCGTCCACGTCCGGATTCTGGCCGGCGAGCTTCTGGAGGGCGGGCCGGAGCGCGACGTACCGCTCGCGGTTGAAGAACCACCAGAACTCCCACCGGGCCTCGTCGAACGGGATCTGGGGACCCCGTCCCGGCTCGGTG
>JAUIEL010000846.1 GCA_030428825.1 bacterium | reverse complement strand
CATGACGAAGCTCGATCTCACCGAATACGAATCGAAGGTGGTCCTCCGAAACCTCCGGATCGAGGACTACGAGGCCCTCGCGGCGATGGCCGTGAAGTGTTTCCCCGGCATGGAGCCGTGGGGGAAGGACCAGATCGAGAGCCAGCTCGAGGTCTTCCCCGAGGGACAGTTCGTGATCGAGGTCGACGGGGAGCTCGCCGCCTCCTGCGCGACGCTGATCGTCGACTCGGACCTCCACTCGGACTGGCAGGACTGGAAGAAGGTCGCGGGGAACGGGTACATCCGGAACCACGACCCGGGCGGGGACACGGTCTACGGCATCGAGATCATGGTCCACCCGGAGTACCGCTCGATGAAGCTCGCCCGGCGCCTGTACGACGCCCGGAAGGAGCTCTGCCGCGAGCGGAACAAGTCCCGGATCGTCATCGGCGGCCGGATCCCCGGGTACCACAAGCACGCCGACCGCCTGACCGCCCGCGAGTACGTCCAGGAGGTGATGGATCGGAACCTGTTCGACCCGGTCCTGACCGTCCAGCTCGCCAACGGCTTCGTGCTGAAGCGGCTGATCCCGAACTACTTCCCGGCCGACGACCAGTCGCGCGGCTACGCGACGTTCCTGGAGTGGACGAACCTCGACCACGTCCCGGCCCCGACCACCCGGCAGACCTCGGTCGCCCCGGTCCGGATCTGCGCCGTCCAGTACCAGATGCGCTCGGTCGAGAGCTTCGAGGAGTTCGCGACGCAGTGCCGCTTCTTCGTCGACGTCGCGTCGGACTACAAGAGCGACTTCGTCGTCTTCCCGGAGCTGTTCACGACGCAGCTCCTGTCGATCATCGAGGCCCGGAACCCGGCCGAGTCGGCGCGCCGGCTCGCCGACTTCACGCCGCAGTACCTCGAGCTGTTCACCGACCTCGCGATCTCCTTCAACGTCAACATCGTCGGCGGCTCCCAGTTCGCCTTCGAGAACGGCAAGCTCTACAACGTCGCCTACCTCTTCCGGCGCGACGGCACGATCGGGAAGCAGTACAAGCTCCACATCACGGCCGACGAGCGGCACTGGTGGGGCGTGACGCCGGGCTCCAAGATCGAGGTGTTCGAGACCGACCGCGGGCCGGTCGCGATCCAGATCTGCTACGACGTCGAGTTCCCGGAGGTGGCGCGCCACGCCGCCGCGCACGGGGCGGCGATCGTCTTCGTGCCGTTCAACACCGACGAGCGGACCGGGTTCCTCCGGGTCCGGTCGTGCGCCCTCGCGCGGGCGATCGAGAACCACCTGTACGTCGTCATCGCCGGCACCACCGGCAACCTGCCGTTCGTCGACAACGCCGACATCCACTACGCCCAGTCGGCGATCTTCTCCCCGTCCGACGTCGACTTCGCCCGCGACGGCATCGTGGCGGAGGCGACCCCGAACATCGAGACGGTCGTGATCCACGACGTCGACGTCGAGCGGCTGCGCCGGCATCGGCGGCGCGGCTCGGTGCAGAACTGGCGCGACCGGCGCACGGACCTCTACCGGGTGCGGTTCGAGCACGGCGGCGAGGTCGAGGAGGTCTGACCGGGTGCGGTTCCCGGACGACGTCTGGCTCGACCGCTCGGCGCGACGGGGCGACCCGGACGCCTGGAGCGCCCGGAGCGCGGACGGCATGGTCGCGAGCGCGCACTACCGAGCGACCGAGGCGGGGGCCGAGGTCCTCGCCGCCGGCGGCAACGCGTTCGACGCGGCGGTGGTGACGTCGCTCGCCCTCTCGGTCTGCGAGCCGGCGGGCTCGGGCCTCGGCGGGATGGCGATGGTCGTCCTGCACGAGTCGCGGACCGGGCGGACGGTCGCGCTCGACGGCGCGTGCCCGGCGCCCCTTCGCGCCACGCCGGAGGCGGTGAAGGCGTCGAGGCGGTACCGGGGGTACCGGGCGGTCGCGATGCCGACCCATCCGGCGACGATCGGTCGCCTGGTCGAGCGGTTCGCGACGCTCCCGCTCTCCGACCTCGCGGCGCCGGCGATCCGCCTCGCGCGCACCGGCGTCGCGACGACCGCGCTGCAGGTCGCGCTGGCGGAGCGGTACCGGAAGGCGCTCCGCCGCGAGTCGGGCGGGGCGGAGTTCCTCGACCCGGACGGACGGCCCTCGCCCGTCGGGACGGCGCGACCGCGGCCGGCGCTCGCGGAGACGCTCGAGCGTCTGGCGCGGGAGGGGATGGAGGAGTTCTACCGCGGGGAGACGGCGGACCGGATCGTCGCCGACTTCGAGGCGCACGACGGCTTCCTCGGCCGGGACGACTTCCGCGAGATCCCGTGGCCGCGGGAGGTGGAGCCGGTCGAGGGGACGTTCCTCGGCCGCGCCGTCCGTTCGCTCCCGCCGCCCGGCGGGGGGGAGACGCTGCTGTCGTTGCTGGAGCGGGTCGAGGCGAGCCCGGCGCTCCTCGCGGACCCGGACGGGGACGCGGGCGTCGTGGCGC
>JAUIEL010000845.1 GCA_030428825.1 bacterium | reverse complement strand
CGAGCTCCTCGGATGGACCCAGCTCCCCGACCTGATCCTCGTCGCCGACGTCACCATCGGCGACTCGACGCCGATCACCGGCGGCCTCGTCTTCTCGATGTTCGACCCGCGCGGAGTGGCGACCGGGCACACGGTCCACCTCGTGCGCGAGGAGTCGGACACCTTCTACTCGATCCTCGTCAGCCCGATCCTGGGCCAGGTCGACCTCGAGCCCGGCTACCATCAGGCGGAGGTCCTCGATGACAGTCAGCTCAACTGACCGGCGCGGCGCCCCCGAGCGCGGCTTCACGTTGCTCGAGATCATGATGACGATCACCCTCGTCGGGGTGACGATCATCCCGATGCTCCTGATCCGCGAGCGGTCGACTCGACAGGCGTACCAGGCCCACCACTACAACACCGTCCGGATGCTCGCCCGCGAGCTCCTCTCCGAGCTGGAGTTCCGCGAGCTCGACACGATGGCGGGCGAGATCGACGGCTACCCCGGCTTCTCCTACACGATCGAGGTGCAGGAGGTCGACCTCGTCACCGGCGAGGAGGAGGAGGACGAGGACGATCCGTACGGCAAGGGGTACGGGAACTCGGGCGGCTACACCCCCGCCGACGCGATCGACCCGGACGACGAGGACGAGGAGATGGACTATCCGGTCCGTCTGGTCACCCTGACCCTCAAGTACCCGAACTTGAAGGACGATGCCGAGGAGTCGGCCGAGCTGAAGATCGAGACGATCTTCCCGCCGCTCCCCAAGGAGGAGGACGCCTTCGGGAGTCCTTTCGCGAGATGAATTCGACGCTCCGCCCGCTCCCCTTCCTTCCCCGCCTCCGCCGCCGCTCCGACCGCCGCGGGGGGTTCACCCTGATCGAGCTGACGGTGACGCTCGCCCTGATCGGCGTCATCATGGCGACGATCTACACCGTCCTGTTCGGGACGATCCGGGCGAAGAAGCAGCTCGAGCTCCGGGTCATGGGCTCGCGCATCGGCCCGCTCCTGCTCGACACCATCGAGCGGGACATCCGCCAGCTCTTCATCTACAACGTCGACCATGGCCACGTCCTGGTCGGGGAAGACGGGAAGGACTACGGCCGCGACGCCGACCGGATCATGTTCGTCGCGCAGGGGCCGTCGACCAGCCCGCTGATCACGAACGACAAGGCGGTCTACTCCAACGTCAACGAGATCGGGTACGTCGTCACCCGGAACGAGGCGAACAACGATTTCATGGTCCTCTGGCGTCGCGAGGACTACTTCGTCGACGACGAGCCGCTCGAAGGCGGCAAGGGGACGCCGCTCTACCGGCGCGTGACCCAGTTCGACGTCAAGTACTACGACACCCTCGGCGAGGACGCCGAGGAGATCGACGAGTGGGACCCGAAGGAGCGGAAGGGGCTGCCGAAGGCGCTCGAGATCTCGCTCTCGCTCGAGGTCGAGCCGCGCCAGGTCGGCGTGTCGATCGACGCGGACGAGCTCGCGCGCCGGACCTACTCGTTCAAGCGCTGGATCACGTTCCCCCAGGACTCGAAGTACGCGGTCGCCGTGCGGCCCGCGGTCCCGGTCCCGCCCGAGGAGTACGAGGAGGGGATCGGAGCCGGCGCCGGGCCGGGCGGACCGGACGCGGGCGGCGGCGGCGGGGCCGACGGCGCGTCCGACGCGTTCGGCAGCGGCGGCGGCTCGGGCGGCTTCAACGACCTGTTCGGCTCGGGCGGCGGCAGCGGCGGATCGGGGAAGGGGTCGGGTTCGAGCGGCAAGGGCGGCGGCGGGAAGAAGGGCGGCCCGTCCGCCGGCAAGGGCGGCGGCAAGGGGAAGAAGGGGAAGAAGTAGCCCCGCGCTCCCCCGCCTCCCTCAGGGGGCCGTGATCGCCTCGCGCCCCCCGAGGTACGGCCGGAGCGCCTCGGGGATCCGGATCGAACCGTCCGCCCGCTGGTGGCACTCGAGGAGCGGGATCAGGATGCGCGGGGACGCCGCGACCGTGTTGTTCAGCGTGTAGCAGAACCGCGTCTTCTTGTCGGCGTCCTTGTAGCGGAGCTTCAGCCGGCGCGCCTGGTAGTCGTGGAAGCACGACGCCGAGTGGGTCTCGCCGTATCCGCCCCGGGACGGCATCCAGGTCTCGATGTCGTACTTCCGGATCTGAGGCATGCCGAGGTCGCCGCCACAGACGTCGACCACCCGGTACGGCAGCTCGAGACGGGCGAGGAGGTCCTCGGAGTTCCGGAGGATCTCCCGGTGGAAGACGTCCGAGGCGTCCCGGTCCGCCTCGCAGACGACGACCTGCTCGACCTTCTGGAACTGGTGGATCCGGTAGAGGCCGCGCGTGTCCTTCCCCGCCGCCCCGGCCTCGCGGCGGAAGCAGTACGACCACGCGACGTACCTCTTCGGGAGGTCGCCGGCGGCGAGGATCTCGTCGGAGTGGAACGACGTCACCGGGACCTCGGCCGTCCCGACCAGGTAGAGGTCGTCC
>JAUIEL010000085.1 GCA_030428825.1 bacterium | reverse complement strand
CGATCACCGCCGTCGCCGACACGACGCTGGCGCTCCAGGTGAAGGCGGTGAAGGACGCCCCGCCGCTCACCACGGTCGTCGTGCGCGCCCCGTCGGGAGAGGCGCTCGCGCTCCAGCCGTTCCTCACGACCGCCGACGAGTCGCTCCTCGTCACCGACGTCCCGCTCGAGTCGACCGGGAAGTACGTGATCGAGGTCTCCGGCGCGAAGGGGGACAAGTACAAGCTGACGATCGTCCCGACGCCGCCGGACGCGACCGGCGTGGTCGAGATCGAGTAGGCCGGCCGACCGCTCCCTCCCCGCGGCCCGCGTCCCGTTCCCGGCGGCGCGGGCCGCGGTCGTCTCGGGCCGCCCCATCGCGGCCCGGAGATTCCCGCTCACACCGCCGGGCGCCGCGGACTCTCCTCACCCGCCGCACCGCGTCCGCCCCGAATCGGGAGAAGCCACATGCTCCGGAAGCTCGCGTCCCTCGTGTTCCTCGCCGCGTCGCTCGCCCCCGCCGCCGCCGCGGGACCGTACGAGATCACCGTGCCGGTCGACGGTCTCTCCCCCGCGCGACGCCCGGCGCTCGTCGACGCCCTCCGGCGCCACCTCGGCGAGGACCCGCGCGAGGTCGAGCTCACGGCGCGGTCCGTCACCTTCGTCGCCGGCGGGCGCTCCGCGACGCAGCTCGTGCGCCTCTCGTCTCTCGAGGCGGCGGTCGCCGACGCCGGCGGCCGCCTCGCGCGCGAGCGGTTCCGGCTCCGGCCCCAGGAGGTCGGACTGACCGTCTCGGCCGTCGGCGGCCTGTCGCTCGCCGCGCTCGACCGCGCCCTCGCCCGGATCGAGGGGCCCTCGGTCACGCCGTTCGGGACGATCCTCGACGGCGCGCGCGTGGTCCGGGTGGTCCGCCTCGACGGTCCGCTCGATCTCGCCGGGCTCGAGCGGACCCTGGCCGCGGCGGGCGCACGCCTCGACGACCTCGCCTGGAGCCACTGGCACCACGGGTTCGGTCTCGAGTCCGACGGTCCGGGACCGCACTCCCATCACGCGGGCGCGACCGACGCGATCGTCGGCGAGGGGGGCGGGCGCGCGCTCCGGGCTCAGAGGGTCGCGTCGACGGCGAGCAGCTCGTCGACGCGCTCCAAGAGCTCGGACGGCGGGAACGGCTTCGTGAGCAGGGAGGTCGGCCCGGCGCCGAGCGTGTCGAGCCGGACGTCGGCCGACGCGTAGCCGGAGACGAGCAGCGCCGCCAGGCCGGGGCGCCGCTCGCGCAGGAGCCGCACGAGGTCGAGTCCGCTCCGATTCGCCAGCACGATGTCGGTGACGAGGAGGTCGATCCGCTCGGCCGCGCGGTCGTCGGCGATGCGGAGCGCCTGCTCCGCGCTCTCCGCGGCCAGCACCTGGTATCCGCGCTCGTTGAGGGCGCGGCGGAGGACGCCGAGGACGCTCGGGTTGTCCTCGACCAGCAGCACGACCTCGTCGCCGCCGCGCACCGCCGCGGGGAGACGTCGCGGCGCGGCGCCCGGCATCGGCCCGTGATGCGCCGGGAAGACCGCCGTGAACGTCGTGCCGACCCCCGGTTCGCTCTCGACCGAGATCCGCCCCCCCGCCTGGTCGACGATCTGGCGGACCGCGGCGAGGCCGATCCCGCTCCCGATCTCCGGATCCTTGGTGGTGAAGAACGGCTCGAAGACGCGGTCGACGATCTCCGGCGCGATCCCCTCCCCGTCGTCGCTCACCCGGAGGGCGACCCGGTCGCCCGGCGCGTCCGCGCTGGCGATCGTGATCCGCCCGCCGTCCGGCATCGCGTCGCGGGCGTTGATGGCGAGGTTCAGCAGGGCGAGCTCGATCTGGGCCCGGTCCGCGAGGATCGGCGCGCCGGCCCGAAGGTCGAGGTCGAGCCGGATCCGCTCGCCGAGGGCGCGCTCCAGCATCGGCGTGAACTCCGGCACGACGCGGTTCAGGTCGAGCGGGCGCGGGTCGAGCGCCGAGTGGCGGCTGAACGCCAGGAGCTGTCGCGTCAGCTTCGCCGCCCGCTCGCACGTCCCGACGATCCCCTCCGCCAGATCGGCCGTGTCCGCGTCGTGCGGATGTCGGTCGAGGAGCGCCTCGGCCGATCCGAGGATCACGGTCAGGAGGTTGTTGAAGTCGTGCGCCACGCCGCCGGCCAGCCGCCCCATCGCCTCGTGCGCCTGCGTCCTCCGCAACTGCACCTCGAGCTCGTGCCGGCGCGTGATGTCGAGGAAGCTCGCCCGCACGATCTCCCGCTCGCCGTTCGGGAGCCGCACCAGGTGGACCTCGGTCAGGATCTCGTGATCGCTCCCGTCGCGCACCGTCCACTCGAACGCCACGACCTCGCCCCGACGCGCCGCATCGAGGTGCTCGCGGAACCGCTCGGCCGACCGCGCGCCGTCCGGCTGCCGCTCGGGGCTGATCTCCTCCACGGAGAGGTTCTCGAGGTCGTCCGCCGCGACCCCCAACAGCCGCTCCGCCCGCGCGTTCCCGCCGACGAGGCGGCCGGCCTCCGCGTCGACGGCCACGATCGCGTCCGGCGCGTGCTCGATCAGGACGCGCAGCCGCTCGGCGCTCGACTCGGCCCGGTCCCGCCGCTCGCGCGCGAGGTGATGCAGTCGCGCCAACCCTCCGGCGAGGGCGAGGCCGAGCAGGAGCAACGCCTCGTCGACCCACGTCCCGCCGGCCACGTTCCGGCGCGGCGGCGCGACCACGCTGAGGGTCAGCCGTTGGCCGGCGACGCGGACCGGCGACTCCGCGAACGACGGGTCCGGCACCGCCTCCGCGCGGAGGCCGAACGCGCCGATCACGTCGCCGCCGTGGCGCAGGAAGAACGCGAACTCCTCCCGGTCGACGACCCCCTCGACGCACGCGCCGAGCAGGTCGGGCAAGCGGAAGACGGCGTTCAGGAACCCGCGCGGTCCGCCGTCCCGCTCGACGCGGAGGTACGCGGCGAGACCGAATCCGCCCTGCAGCAGGCGCAGCGGCGGCGTGAAGACGACCTCGCCCGACGCGCGCGCGCGAGCGAACGGCTCGCCGGCGATCGGATGGTGGGTGAGGTCGAAGCCGAGGGCGTCGCGGTTCGGGCCCTCCGGTTCGACCCATCGGATCGTGCCGTCCGGGTCGACCCAGTTCAGCGCCTGGAGGCCGCGGTGCTCGCGCTGGTACGCGGCCGAGCAGCGCCGGAACGCCGCCTCGTCCTCCGGCGGGACGAGCAGGATCTCGGCGGCGACGCGGCGCAGCCCCTCCTCGTGGCGCGCCAGGAAGTCCTCGATGCGGAGCGCGACCTGTCGTGACGTCGCCTCGAGCCGCGCGCGCAACGCGTCCCGCTCGCGCGCCTGGACCCAGAGCCAGCTCCCGACGAGCAGGCCGCCCAGCAGCACGAACCAGAGGGTGGGCAGACTCGCCGGTCGCCGTCTCACGTCCCGTCTCCCCGACTCGTTCCCCGATCCGACGGCGGCGCGCCGACGGAGCGTTCTTCTCGGACGGCGCCATGGTATCCGGAAACCGGGTTCCGTCCACGCCGCCGACCGACGCGGGTCCGCCGACACGAGACGGACCGACCGCGAGCCGATTCGGACCCCGTATTCTCGCCCCGCCGCGAGCGCCGCGTCCGTTGGATTCGACCGACGCCTCCCGCGGGAACCGATCGGAGCGTCGTTGGGTCGAGTCGAGGACCAGCAGCGGCTCCGGGCCTGCGAGGCTCGGGACTGCGCCCTGCGTCGTCCCGGGGACGGATGCGCCGTCCCCGCGGGGGTCTCCGTCGACCGCGTCCGCGATCACCTCACCCGGTTCGGCGATCGAGGTGCGGAGGATTGCCCATTGATCGACGTCCTGCTCCGCGCCGGCCGCCGCCGGAACGTCACGACGAGGGAAGGTCGCACGCTCGGCGACCTCTTCCTCGCCCTCGATCGGCTCGCGCGGCGCTCGCACGGACGCGACCGGCGCGACCGGTCGGTGAACGTCGGCTATCTCCTCGCCGCGCTCGACCACTGGGAGATCGACGAGGCGCGGCGCCGCGACGGGCGACCGCGGTGCGGGGGGTGCGTCCACTACGGCCGAGGCGCCGCGACCTGCCTCCACTCCGCCGCCGTCGTCGCCGGGCCGATCCCCCCGGACGCCGAGCCGAGCCGGCTCGATCCCCCCTGCCCGCACTTCCGGTCGGTCCGACACGCGGTCCCGATCGACCACGCGCCCCCGCCGGTCGCCGCGCCGCCGGCGGATCCGGCGGAGAGGGTCGCCCGCGGGCTCCGGCGTCTCGAACGCACCGACCCGGCGGCGGCGGCGCTCCTCGTCCTCCACCACCTCGACGGCCGATCGCTGCGCGCGCTCGAACGCGAGCTCCCCCACGACCGCCGCGAACTCGCCCGCCGGCTCCGCCGCGCGGAGACCGCGCTCGGACGCATCCTCGAGGACCTGCCGTGACGAACGACCACGTCCCCTCCGATCGCGACGACGAGCGGTTCGCCGCCCGCGCGCGCGAGGCGCTGCGCTCGCCGTCCGTCCACGCGATGCACCGGCGGACCGACCGGCCGGACGGGCCCTCCCGTCGCGTCGCGGTCCTCCGAGGAGAAGCGCCCGCGTCGGCCCCCCGCGCCCTCGTTTCCCGCCGGCGGCGGGCGCGGGCGCTCGTCTCCGGGGTCTCCGCCCTCCTCGTCGCGGGGGCGGCCGCCTGGCTGGGCCGACCCGAGGCGCGCGTCGTCGGGGCCGACGCGCTCCGGTCCGTCCTCGTCGCCCGCGCCGCCGGGACCGCTCCCGATCGCGCCGTCCGGCGCGCGCTCGAGCGGGCGCTCGGCGATCCGGCGCTCGCCTCGACCCTCGCGCGCGATCCGGACGCCCCCGCGGAGTGGGATCGCGTCGAGGCCCTCCTCGACGACATCGGCCGGGCTCCGGTCGGCCTCGGGATCCGGGCGCTCGCGCCGCGGGGCGCCGTCGTCGCGACGGAGGTCCGGTTCGCGGCCGACGTGGCCGGCGTCCCGAGCGATGCCCGCGTGCTCGCCCGGATGCGGACCGGAGACGGGCGGACGATCGACCTGCCGTTCCCCGCGGTCGGGGTCTCGCCGCGCCGGACGGTCCGGCTCCCCGACGGTCGGCGCCCGGCGGACCTGGAGGAGGCGGTCTGGACGGTCGTCGTGGAGCGTCGCGGCGCGCCGCCGCTCGTCGCGCCGCCCGCGCGGTTCCGCCTCGTCCCCGCCGCGGTTCGGGACGGCATCGTCGACGCCATCGCGCTCGGCGACCCGGAGCTCGACGCGGTCGCGCGCGCCGCGGCGCTGCTCCGGGCCGACCTGGCGGACGACGCGCTGGAGCGGCTCCGCGCCGCCCGATCCGGCCTCGCGATCGCGCGCCTGCTGGAGGCGGAGGCGCTCGCGCGGCTCGATCGGCGCGACGAGCTCCGGGCGCTCCGCGCTCAGTCGACGGCGCCCGGGTCGCCGACGAGGACCCAGCCGGCCCAGTCCCGGTAGTCGAATCGCGGCGCCCCCGCGTCGTCGACGAGACGGCGGAGCGCCCGCTTCGCGTCCCAGAGCGCCGTCGACCGCGGCGCCCCGTCGTCGATCACGCGCCGGTAGAACGCGTCCATCAAGGTTCGCGTCGCCCGATCCGAGACGCGCCATCGGCTGGCGATCACGGCGCGCGCCCCGGCGCGCCGGAACGCGTGCAGCAGCGACTGCGTGCCGTCGACCGGACGCTCCTCGCCGATCGCGCCGTCGCACGCGGAGAGGACGACGGTCCGACACCGCGAGAGATCGAGCGCCGCCACCTCCTCCCCCGTGAGGACGCCGTCGATCCTCCCGTGCCGTCCCGGCGGGGCGTTCGCGCCCGAGAGCGCGATGCCGGTCAGCGCGAGCGGCGCGAGCGCGCGGAGCTGGTCCCGCAACGAGTGGAACTCCTCTCCACCGGCGCGTCCCGAGCCCGTCGGGAGGGCGAGCGGATCGAACCACGCGTGCGTCGCGAGGTGCAGCCACGTCGCGTCCTCCGCCGCCGCCACGAGGGCCGCCCGGGCGGCCGCGGAGCCGCGCAGCCGGGTGACGCGGGCGCCGTCGAACCGCTCCGCGATCCGGTCGATCTCGGGCCCCGTCTCCGGCAGCCGCGGGAAGTTCGCCCCGCCCGACCGGCCGCGCAGGAGCGCCGCCGGCGCCCCCCGGGTCGCCGCGGTCCACGACGCCGCTTCCGCCTCTTCGTCCCCCGCCCCCGCGTCGTCGTCGTAGTCGAGATCGCCCACCACGACGACGTGCCGCGGCGCCGGGGCGCGCCCCTCCGATCCGCGAGGCGCGGCGGACGCGCGCTCGGTCAGCGCCCCCCGCAGCTCGACGGTGATCCGGTCGCCGACCCACCCGTCGCCGAGCGGGAGCCCGTCGAACGGGACGAGCGAGAGGCCGGTCCCCGGGGAGACGACGAGACGCTCGACCGGATCGCCGGCGAGGACCGGGTCGAGGAGGAGCGCGCGAAGCCGCCCCCCCGCCGCCCGGAGCGCCTCCTCCTGCGCCGCGGCGTCGAGGCTCCACGCGAGCGCGTCGTCGAGGACCCGACGGAACGACGCGATCCGCTCGTCGACGTTCGCCGCCGGACCGATCCGGACGCACCGGACGCCGTCGCCGTCGACCACGTACGCGAACTGCCGCTCGCCGGTCCCCGGGAGGTTCCCGTCGTGGAACCGGACGTACGCGACGCCGCGCTCCCGCGGACCGAACCGCGCCACCAGCGCCGCCTCGTCGAGCGGGCCGTCCCGGCGGGGCCCGTCGGCCGCGCGGAGCTCGACCGCGCGCCGCTCCGCCCGATCCGCCTCGCGGACGGCGCGCACCAACGCCTCGCGCGACGTGCCGACGTCGTCCGGCGCTCGCGCGGCGGCCGCGATCGACGCCTTCGAGCGGAGGCGATCGAGGCGGAGCGCGGCGAGGCCCGACGCCGCGCCCGCGTCGTCGGGCAGGTCGGCGGGACGGAGCGGATCGGACAGCCCGAGCCGCCGGACGCGTTCGATGAGGAGGAGCGCCCGATCGTCGCCGTGCCCCGACCGGAACGCCGCCGTCGCCAGCACCTCGGCGAGGAGGTGGGCCTGCCGCCGGACCGACCGCAGGGCTCGCGGCGAACGCCTCCCTTCCTCCAACTCGAGCCACGCCAGCCCGTTCGCCAGGAGGTCCGACGCCGTCGCCTCGATCTCGTCCTCGAGCCCGAGCCAGATCTCGGTCCAGAGACGCTCGTAAAGGGCGACGCGGCGGAGCTCCGGGCCGGCGTGCCGGCCGACGTCGACGAGGCGCTCGCGCGCCTCCGCGAACCGGCCGAGGTTCATCAGCGTCGTCGCGAGCATCTTCTCCGCCTTCCACCGGCGGCGCGGGAGGTGCTCGCGCGACCGGATCGAGCGGACGACGTCCTCCAGCAGGGCTCGGGCGTCGTCGAGACGGCCGGCGTCCCCCAGCGCCTCCGCGAGGTGGAGCCGGAGCTCGTCGACGTGCCCCGGTCCCTTCCCGCCCGGCGCGCGGGCCGTCACCTCGGCGACCGCGCGCGAGAGCTCGTCGAGCGCCTCCTCGAGTCGTCCCAGACGTCCCTTCAGGCGCGCGACGTCGAAGCGCGCCAGCCAGACGTCGAGCTCGCGCGTCTCCTCCTCCCCGGGAGGCGCCGCCTCCGCCCGCGCCCGCGCCACGGCGAGGACCTTCTCCCGCAGCCAGAGCGCGGCCGTGTCCTCGTCGTCGTGCTCGAGCGCGAAGGCGAGCTGCCGGCGCGCGGATTGACGGCACGGGTGGTCGTCCGGAAGCGTCTCCCGGACGCGCGCCTCCACCTCCTCGGCGATCCGGCGCCCCGCGCGGTCGTGGCCGAGCTTGGAGTACGTGTCCGCCAGGGCGAGGCACGCGAGCTCGTACTCCGGCCGCCCTTCCCGCTCTCCCGCGGGCCACGTCTCGAGGACGCCCTCCAGCAGCCGTCGCGCCTCGTCGAGCGCGCCGGTCGACCCGAGGACGCGCGCGCGCTCGATCCGGATCGATCGCACGACGTCGTCCCCGGGCGGCAGGACGTCGACCACGAGCGCATCCGCCTCGCGCAGCCGGTCGCGCGCCGCCGAGAGGTCACCCTGTCGGACGCGGACCGTCCCGAGCGCCGTGAGCGCCCGCGCCCGTTCGCGGACGTCCGCGTCCCCCTCCCCCCGCAGCTCCGCCAATCGCGACTGGACGATGCGCTCGGCCTCCGCCACGTCGTCGTCGTCCCCCCGGGCCAGGGCGAGCGCGCGCAGGACGGGATCGGCGGGGAGACGCACCGCGGGCGCGGGCCCGGCGAGGGCCCCCGCGACGAGGAGAAGGAGGATCGACGCGAGCCCCACGGCAGGACCTCCGGTGCGGGACCCGATTCTACTCGCGACCCGACCGCACGCGGCGGCGAGCCGGGCGACCGGACGGATTCGCGGAATCGTGGAATCGTGGGAGAATGCCGCCCCACCCCTCGCTCTCCGTCCGTTGCGGTCGTCCGGTTCTCGTCCTCGCGAAAGGCCCGCCATGTCCCGCGCCACCCTCCGCCGCCCCCTTCGCCCGTCCGCCGCCGGCCGCGCCGCGCTCGTCGCCCTGCTCCCGCTCGTCGCGACCACGACGGCCGCGGGCGGGGGACCGACGTACGCGGTCGAGCCGATCCCCGGCGGGCTCGTCGGCTTCCACCCCCCGAGCTACGACGCGATGAACGACGTCGGCGGACTCGTCGGGCACGCCACCAACCTGAACGACCAGTACGGCGTCGCCGTCTCCTGGCAGGCGGGCGCGGTGACGACGATCGGCCTGTTCGGCGGGCTGAACACCGCCCGCTCGGACGCGGTCGCGAACACCGGCGACGCCGTCGGTCGATTCCTCCACACCGGCGACTCTTCCCTCGACACCTCGTGGCTGCTCCGGAACGGCCAGCTCCACGACGTCGAGTCGTTCCTCGGCGACGGAGCGGTGGCGGTCGACGTCGGCGACGGCGGGGAGGTCCTGGTCGAGACGCCGGCCGGCACGTTCCTCTGGTCCGGCCCGGGCGGAACGCTCGCGCCGGTCCTCCCCGGTCAGGACGTCGACGCGTTCGCGATCGCGCCGGACGGGACGGTCGTCGGCCACGCGAGGTTCGGCTCGAAGATCATGGGCTTCCTCTGGCGGAACGGCACGACGCTCGCGACGATCCCGTCGTTCGGCGCGCCGGCGAGCGAGGTGTTCGTGTCGAGCGCCGTCGACGTCAACGCGGCGGGCGAGGCGACCGGCTGGGTGCGTGCGGCGACCCCGAACGGCACGCAGACCCACGCGTTCTTCCACTCGAACGGACAGACGACGTTGGTCGCCGGCCCCGGGCCGGAGTACGCCGCGTCCCGGGGCGAGCACCTCGCCGGGGACGGGTCGGTCGTCGTGCGCGCGATCCGGGGGGCGTTCCCGAACTCCGTCGTCGAGTGGTTCCTCTGGAAGGACGGGACGTTCCGCCCGATCGTCGACCTGATCGGCGATTCGAACCTGCAGCTCTCGTGGGTCGACGACGTCGCCGCGGACACGCGCATGCTGATCTCGGTCAAGAACCTCGCCGTCCCGTCGTTCGAGCAGTACCTGCTGACGCCGGTCTGCCCCGGGGGCGCGACGTCGTACGGCGTCGGGTGCGCGGGGGCCGGGGGGTTCGTCCCCGCCCTCGCGATCGACGGCTGCCCGAGCGGCGGCGAGACGTTGAACGTCTCGGTGACGCAGGCGAGGGGCGGCGCGACCGCGTTCCTGGTGGTCGGCCTCGCCCGCGCGGAGGTGCCGATGGGGAGCGGCTGCGACCTCCTCGCGGCGCCCCTCCTCGGCGGCCCGGTCGGCCCGCTCCCGCTCGGCGGCGCCGGCGCCGGCCAGGGGAGCGTGACCCTCCCCGCCGTCCTCCCCGCCGGGTCGCAGGGGACGGTGACGGTGCAGGCGCTCGTCGTCGACCCGGCCTCCCCCACCGGCCACGCCAACTCGAACGGCGTCGAGCTCTGCGTGCAGTGACCTCGGCCGGGGCGGCCCTCGATTCGCCCCGGCGTCTCCGCTCGCGCGGAAACCCGTTCCGACCAACGACCTGAGTCGCCGCGCGCCGCCCCGACGCCCCCCCGGCGCGGGGAAACCTCCGGTCCGTCGGTAGCTCTCCGTCCCGGGCTCCGTATGGAGGTCGGCGACCCGATCGGCGGGTCGGTCGGAGAGGAGTCCCGCTCGGTGCAACGCTCGCGTGCGCACGACCGCCGCGGGGAGAGGTCGGTCCGCCCGGCCCCTTCCGTGGAGGCGGTCTGCCTCGAGGGGCTGATGCGGACCGGCGACAAGGACGCGGCGTTCGAACTCCTCTCGCGATGCACCGATCGCTTGCGGGGGTACCTGCGGATGAGGTTCGAGGGCGCGCTCGGCGGCCGCACCGGAGTGGAGGAGATCGTCTCCGCCGCGATCTGGAAGGCGATCGAGCACGGCGACCGTTACCGCCCGTCCCGCGGCGAGCCGGCGTTCTGGCTCTGGCGCATCGGCGTGCACCTCGCGCAGGACGAGCTCCGCAAGCGCGCCGTCCGACGCCGCCACGAGTCGGGCGCCGCGGTCCGCGAGGCGCGCCGGCCGGGGCGCCGAGAGGAGGAGCTCGCGCGCGCGGTCCGCGAGCTGATCGCCGCGCTCCCCGACCCGCGCCACCGCGCGATCCTCGACGCCGATCTCGCGCACGGAGGCCTCGCCCCGGCGAAGACGCTCGCCGAGGAGCTCGGCCTCGCCGAGCAGACGGTCCTGAACCTCCGTCGCGAGGCCCGCGTCGCGCTCCGCCCCCGCCTCGAGAGGCTGCTGCACGATGGCGCGTGAAGAGGACCGCGTCTGGTACGAGGCGATCCGGCGGCTCGGTCGACCGCCGGCCGACGCCCGGCTCTCCCCCCGCGAGGCCCGCGAGGAGTACCGCGGCTCGCCCGAGGAGCCCGCGGTCCCGCCGCTCCACCCGAGGTCGAGCCCGTCGTCGGACGGGCGCCCGACCGCGCCGTCCCGTTCGAAGCCGCATCCCCCGAAGGAGGATCCCATGCTCGACGCGTCGCTCCCGCTCCCCCTCCCGTTCGAGTCGCCCTCGCCCCGGGTGCGTCGCCGCCGCCCGGCGCCGACGCTCGCGTCCTCCCGGTCGCTCGCCGCCGCGGCGGCGCTGCTCGGCGCCGTCGGGGCCGTCTTCCTCTGGCCGCGCCCGACCCCCGGACCGTCGCGCGGTCCCGAGATCCCGGTCGCCGCCGTCGCTCCCGCGGTCTCGGAGTCGAACGTCGGCGAGACGGCCCCGTCCCCGGCGACGCCGGCCGGCGAGGGGGCCGCGACGCCGGCGAGCCCGGACGGTGAGAAGACGAAGCCGCGGCCGAACGACTCCGCGACGCCGGCGAAGCCGCAGAAGACGACGAAGGTCCCGCCGAAGGGGAAGGGGGCCGGCCTCGCGCTCCTCCCGATCGTCCCGCTCGCCGACGGCGGCTTCCGCGTCGGCGAGGAGGAGCTCTCGGCCGAGGAGGCGGAGCGGCGGTTCCGGGAGCTCGATTCGCCGTACCACACGCGCGGACCGCACGTGACGCTCTACACCACGAACGGCGTCGCGTTCGGCGAGCGGATGCTGGTCACGGCGGAGGCGGCGTACCGTCGCGCCCACCAGCTCTTCGGCAAGGCGCCGAGCGACGGACTCCACGTCTACGTCACCCGCGACACCGAGCAGTACAACGTCCTCGGCGGCCGGCTCGGCGGCGACGAGAAGTCGTCGGCGTTCTACGCCTTCTCCACGCCGTGGCTCGGCGGCGAGGGGGAGTGGATGGAAGGGGAGAAGGAGTTCCCGTTCGATCTCCTCGCGGTCACGCAGTTCAGTCAGGCGGAGTCGCTGACCGACGTCTACGTCACGCACGCGACGGTCGAGCAGTTCGTCCGCCGGCTGATCGGACCGGACGCGGCCGACCCCGCGCCGCGTTGGTTCGTCGACGGCGTGGCGTGCTACCTCGGCCGCTGGCAGAAGTCGAACCTCGCCCCCTGGAGCCGGGACCGCCTCCTCTCGCTCGGCGGCGCGCCGACGCTGAAGTCGTTCCTCCGGCAGTACACGCCGACGGAGGCGAACGTCCTCGTCGCGGGCGCCCTCGTCCGGTTCCTGAAGGGAGACGACTGTCCCGAGCCGACCCGGGAGGCGTTCGCCGCCGCGATCCTCGCGGTGAACGACGGCCGGAAGGTCTCGAAGTCGTTCCGACGGCTCGAGAAGGAGCTCGCGGCCGGGGACGACGCGTTCGTCGATTCGCTCGAACGCTGACCCCCACCCTCGGAGAGACCGAAGAGGGACCCCTCGCGGGGCGCGCCGCCCGGTCGGCGCGCCCCGCCTCTCGTTCGGGACCGCGGTCCGACGGCTTCCGCTTCCTCCCGCCGTTCCGCAGCCGCTAGACTGGGCGGTTCGACCTCCCCGACCCCCGAACCCGAGGCAGACCATGAACCTGGGTGGATTCGCCGATCGCATCGCGCACGTCGACCTGCCCGCCGGCACCGTCGAGTCGAAGGGGATCCCCGAGGAGTGGGCCCGCCGGTACATCGGCGCCCGCGGACTCGGCGTCCGCTACCTCCTCGAGAACGGACCGACGGTCGACCCGATGTCGCCCGACAACCTCCTCTGCTTCATGAACGGCCCGCTGACCGGCACCGCCGCCAACATGAGCGGACGGCTCGCCGTCGTCACCAAGTCGCCGCTGACGGGCACGGTCACCGACAGCCACCAGGGCGGCTGGTCGGCGGCGCGGCTCCGCTGGTCCGGGTTCGACGGGATCGTCATCAAGGGGAAGGCGGCCGGGCCGGTCTACCTCTACGTCGCCGACGGGAACGCCGAGATCCGCGACGCGTCCGACGTCTGGGGGAAGGGCGTCCACGACACGGTGAAGCACTTCCGCGAGAAGTACGGCGAGAAGGACCTCACGGTCATGGCGATCGGCCCGGCCGGCGAGAACGAGGTCCGGTTCGCGGCGTGGATGAACGAGGACGACCGCGCGGCCGGCCGCGGCGGCACCGGCTGCGTCGGCGGGACCAAGAACCTGAAGGCGATCGTCGTGAAGGCCGAGAGGGCGTTCCCGCAGCCGAGGGACGCCGCGGCGTGGCCGGCGGTCCGGAAGAAGGCGCTGGCGACGATCATGGACGAGAAGAACGTCACGTCGCCGCGCAAGGGCGGGCTGTCGGTCTACGGCACGAACGTCCTGATGAACATCACCAACACCATGGGCGCCCTCCCGACGCGGAACAGCCAGACCACGTCGTTCGGCGACGCCGGCGAGAAGATCTCCGGCGAGTTCGTCAACGAACACCTCCTCGTCGACAACCCGACCTGCCACGCCTGCCCGGTGGCGTGCAAGAAAGAGGTCGAGGTGAAGGAGGGTCGGTTCGCGGGGACCCGGATGGAGTCGGTCGAGTACGAGCCGGCCTGGGGGCTCGGCGCGAACTGCGGGAACGACGACATCAACGCGATCGCCGGCATGATCGACATGGCGAACGACCTCGGCTTCGACGCGATCGAGATCGGGGGCGTCCTCTCCGCCTGGATGGAGGCGACCGAGCGCGGCCTCGCCGGCGACGAGGGGCTCCCCTGGGGCGACACCGACGCCATGGTCGAGACGATCGAGAAGATCGTCCGCCGGGAGGGGATCGGCGACGTCCTCGCCGACGGGATCTCCCGCCTCGCCGAGCACGTCGGCGCGCCGGAGATCGGCATGCACGTGAAGGGGCAGGGGCTCCCGGCGTACGACCCACGCGGCCTGAAGGGGATGGGGATCGCCTACGCGACGTCGAACCGCGGCGCGTGCCACCTCCGCGCCTACACCCCCGCCAGCGAGCTCGGCCTGATCTCGCACCGGACCAAGCCGCTCGACTGGAAGGGGAAGGGCGAGCTGACGAAGCTCCTCCAGGACCTCCACGCCTTCTCCGACTCGCTCGACCTCTGCAAGTTCTCGGCGTTCGCCGAAGGCGCGGAGGAGTACGCCGAACAGTACTCCGCGTTCGTCGGCGTCCCGTTCACCGTCGACGACGTCCTGACCGCGGGAGAGCGGATCTACAACCTCGAGCGCCACTACAACAACCTCGCCGGCTTCGCCGAGGGGAGCGACACCCTCCCCACGCGATACACCGAGGAGGCCTCGAAGATGCCCGGCTCGGAAGGCCACGTCTGCGAGCTCCAGCCGATGCTCGACGAGTACTACGCCGCCCGCGGCTGGAAGAACGGCGTCGTCCCCGAGACGAAGCTGAAGGAACTCGACATCGTCTAGAAAACCGGAACGCGTTCGGGAACGTCTTCGCGTTCCCTACGGCGGCGGCCGGAGGAGGGACGAGCTCTCCGACCCGCTGTCCTAGTCGCTGCGCGGCTTGGAACGCGTTCGGGAACGCCTTCGCGTTCGCCACGGCGGCGGCCGGAGGAGGGACGAGCTCTCCG
>JAUIEL010000844.1 GCA_030428825.1 bacterium | reverse complement strand
ATGGGCGCCTCGAAGATCGTGATCGCCGCCGCCGCCGCCCTGTCCGTCTGGTTCGTGCTCCGGCCGACCGGGGACGGCTCGGGACCGTCCGCGCCGACGCCTCCCCCGTCGTCCGCCGCCGCCCCGAGCCCCGCGCCGCCCGCCCGGGTCGAGCGGGAGACGGACGCGACCCCGGACGACGGGGCGGGATCCGTGGACGTCTCCGCCCCCGCACCCGGACCCGCCGCGCCGGAGCCCGGCGAGACCGCGCTCGAGATCCGGGTCGGCGACGACCTCGACGCCCCGCTCGCCGGCGTCCGCGTCGCGCTGGTCCGGGACGGCGTCGTCGTGGCGCAGGGGAACACGAACGAACGCGGCGCGGTGTCGTTCGACCCGATCGACGGGGCGCTCGACTGCGCGGTCACCGGCGGCGCGATCTGGCCGTCCGTCCACCGTCTTTCCGGCGCGGCCGGGACCCGACGCGTCCGCGTGCCGGCCGGCGTCCCGCTCGGGGGGCGGGTCGTCGTGGACGAGGCGCCGCCGGACGAGCCGATCCGCCTGATCCTCGACGTGCACGCGCAGAGCGTCGTCGAGCCGGCGCTCCCTCCCGCCGTCTGGACCTCGCTCGGGGAGCCGGGGCTCGGGCCGCAGACGCTGGCCGTCGACACCGACGACGCGGGGCGGTTCCGGTTCGTCGGGCTGCCGGCGGGGATCCGCGGGCGGCTGCGCGTCTTCTCGACGGGGTACGCCGCCCCCGACGGCGGACCTCCGGACTTCCCCGTCGACGGCGCGCGCGCCGACCTCGCGCTGCCGCTGTCCGCGCTCCCCCGCCTCCGCGGACGGATCGTCGACGCGGACGGCGGTCCGGTGCGGGCGGTGCTGGGCGTCCACTCGCGGCGCGCCCGCGGCGGCGGCTCGACCCGGACGAACGTCATGAGCGGGGACGACGGCCGGTTCGAGGTGAGGATCGAGTGGGCGGACGTCGCCGCGGTCCGGCTGGAGGCCCGGACGACGGAGCGGGACGGGCGCGGGACGTTCTCGTTCGCGGCGCCGTTCGAGCGACGTCACGACGTCGGGGACCTGCGGCTCGGCGGCAGCGCGCCGCTGGCGTTCCGCGTCGTCGACCCGGACGACCGGCCGATCGCGGGCGCGACCGCGTACGGCGCGGACGGCGGGGCGTGGAGCCGGCCTTCCGACGCGGGGGGCGTGCTGTCGCTGCCGCTGCCGGACGGGACGCGGCGGCTGATCGTGTCGGCCGACGGGTTCGAGCCGGCCGCGGTCGACGTCGCCGCGGTCCTCGCGCCCGACGCCGTCGTGCGGCTCGCGCCGGCGACGGCGGTCGTCGTCCGCCTCGACGGGCCGACCGGACTCCACGACGCGGTCCACGTCGAGGTCCGCTCGGACGCCCAGCTCTTCTCGCCCCTCTTCTGGGAGCTCGCGGGGCTCGGCGGCGGGCGCGCGGGCGGCCAGAGGATGTTCACCGACGTCACGGGATCGGGGGCGCTGCATGCCTTCCGCGCCGACGGGACGATCCGGATCACGAACCTCGCGCCGGGCGTCGCGTTCGACCTGACGGTGAGGAGCGCGCTCGGGTTCGTGGTCGCACACCGCCGGCTGGTCCTCGCCGCGGCCGAATCGCGCGAGGTCCTCGTCCCGCTCCCGCCGGCGCGCACGGTCGCCGGCGTCGTGCTCGATCCGGCGGGGCGGCCGCTCGCACGGGCGCGGGTCGGGGTCGCGCACGTGGCCGCCGAACCGACGGTCGAGTTCACGAAGTCGGACGGCCGCTTCCGGTTCGACGGCGTCCTCGCGCCGACCGTCACCCTGCTGGCGGAGCGGCCGGGCCACTCTCCCGTGCGGCTCGACTCGATCGCCGTTCCGGAGGACGGCCTCGACGTGACGATGCGCCTGCCGCCGGCCCGTACGGTCGAGGTGACGGTGATCGACGAGGCGGGCGCGGCCGTCGACGGGCTGGAGGTCACGGCGACCGCGGCGACGCCGACGACGACGGACCTGCTCGTCCCGGGCGTCGACGCCGAGGAGACCCGCGACGGCCGGACCACGCTGTTCGACGTCCCGACCGGACCGGTGCTCGTCGCGTTCGAGCACGCCGGCGTGACGCACGAGCGCGTCCTCCCGCCCGGCGTCGACGCGTTCCGCTTCGTCGTCCCGACGACCGGCGGCGTCGTCGCGCGCTGGAACGTCGTCACCGACCGCACCCGCTTCGGCGAGGTCCGCCTCGTCCCGACGGCCGACGCCGGCGCCGCGATCACGGCCGACGACGTGACGATCACCGAGCACGCGCCGGACGGGTCGGTCGAGCTGCCTCGGGTTCTGCCGGGACGGTACCGGGTGACGCTCGAGCTGTGGCACGACGACTGGGAGGCGACGGACGTCGTGGCGGAGGGGGTGGTGGAGGTCGTGGCGGGGGCGGTCGTGGGCGTGATCTGGAACTGAACGACACGTCGAAACGAGGGCGCTC
>JAUIEL010000843.1 GCA_030428825.1 bacterium | reverse complement strand
CGACCGGGTCCGCCCGACGTTGTCGAGGTCGGGCATCCGGAGACACTTCTGGGACGAACACGCGCGCCGGAGGTCCTTCGGCCCCTTGCCGAGGAACGCGTCCTTGAACTGGTTCATCCCCGCGCCCGTGAACAGCACCGAGGCGTCCCCCTCCGGCACCAGGGAGTCGGAGGGGAAGAGCTTGTGGTCCTTCCTCTGGAAGAACTCGAGGTAGCGGCGGCGGATCTCGTCGGCTCTCATCGTCTCACGTCGCAGTTCCGTCTCCGGCTCGCCGACTCGAGCGCCGTCGACGAGGGAGATGCGCGGAAACGGGTGAAACTAGCACACGGCCGGCGGGAAGTCTCCTCCCCCGCCGGCCGTCACGGGCCGCCGAAACGGCGTGCGCGGGGCTCAGCGCTTGGCGGCGGGGGCCCCGGAGCGCGCCGGCGACCGGCGCTCGGCCGACTTGTCGGCGGAGGGAGGCGCGGTCGCCTTGCGCGCCGCCGCCCCGTTCGCCGACGCGGCGTCACCGGCCTCCGCGGTGCTCGGCGATGCCGGGTCCTCGACGGGGTCGGCCTTCGGCGAGAGCTTCTCGCGGACGGCGGCGTCGATCGTCTCGAGGAGTTCGGGGTTCCCCTTCAGCGCCTCGACCGTCCGCTCGCGCCCCTGGCCGAGCCGGTCGGCCCCGAAGGCGTACCACGAGCCGCTCTTGTCGACGATCTTGTTCGCCACCGCGAGGTCGAGCACGTCGCCGACGTAGTTGATCCCCTCGTTGAAGAGGATGTCGAACTCCGCCTTCCGGAACGGCGGGGCGCACTTGTTCTTCACGCAGGTCGCCTTCGTCCGGTTGCCGATCGACTGGTCGCCCGACTTGATCTGGCCGATGCGCCGGATGTCGATCCGGACCGACGAGTAGAACTTCAGGGCGCGCCCGCCGGTCGTCGTCTCGGGGCTCCCGAAGAAGACGCCGATCTTCTCGCGGATCTGGTTGATGAAGATGACCGTCGTGTTCGTCCGGGCGATCGAAGCGGTCAGCTTCCGCAGCGCCTGCGACATGAGGCGGGCCTGGAGACCGACGTGCGAGTCGCCCATCTCCCCCTCGAGTTCGGCCCTCGGCACGAGCGCCGCGACCGAGTCGACGACGATGACGTCGAACGCGGCCGACTTCACCAGGATCTCGCAGATGTCGAGCGCCTCTTCCCCCGACATCGGCTGGGAGACCTTGAACCGGTCCCCGCCGGTCTGCACCCCGAGGCGGCGCGCGTAGACCGGGTCGAACGCGTGCTCGGCGTCGATGAACGCCGCGTACCCCCCGCGCTTCTGCGCCTGGGCGATGACGTGGAGCGTCAGCGTCGTCTTGCCGGACGACTCGGGGCCGTAGATCTCGACGATCCGGCCGCGCGGCAGCCCCTTGCCGCCGAGGGCGACGTCGAGCGAGAGCGAGCCGGTCGAGATGCCGTCCGACACCTCCGCGACGCCGTCGAGGCTCATGATGGCGCCCTTGCCGTGCGCCCGCTCGATCTGCGAGAGGGCCGCCTCGATCGACTGGGCCTTCGCCTTGTTCTTCTCGTCCGTGTTCGTGTCGTTCTTGCTGACCATCGCCGCTCCCCGACGTGTTCCGAGACCTGGCTCGACCGTTCTGTTCGCCATTCGTTCGGTAACGATAGCGCCTCTCCGAACCCGGACCAAGCACTTTCGTCCGACGAAACTCAGCGCTCGCCGGCGGCCTCGCCGGACGCTCCGCACGGCAGGAACGCCCGCTCGGCGTGCCGCGCCCCGTCCGGGCGGAGCTCGCTCTCGAAGAGCGTCGTCCCGGTCACCGGCGACGTCCCGAACCGCTGCGCCTCGCCGCCGGCCGCCCGCGGGAGGACCGGATCGCGGACCCGATCCCGGACCCGCGCGACCGTGACGTGCGGAACGTACGCGCGCTCGTCGCGCGGGAGACCGACCGACCCGCACGCCTCCTCGACGCGCCGGTGCAGCCGCTCGAGCGACTCGCCCCCCTCGACGCCGGCCCAGACGACGCGCGGCGCGCCCCGGGGCGGGAAGACGCCGAGGCCGGCGACCTCGATCTCGAACGGCTCCACCCCTCGAGACGCCGTTCGGAGCGCCTCGGTCAGCCCGGGAACCCGGGCTTCCTCGACGTCCCCGAGGAACTTCAGCGTCAGGTGGAGGTTCTGCGCGTCGACGCTCCGGACCGATCCGCCCCGCCCCGGCCTCGGCAAGGGCGCCCGGGCGAGCGCGTCACGGACGCGCTCGGCCAGTCGGACGGCCACGAAGAGCCGCGGCATCACACGGTGATGAAGCGCACGAACTCGTGGTACCGGTTCCAGAAGTCGTCCTTCTCGAGCCGACGGAACGGCTCGAGCGAGAAGTCCTCGACCACGAACGACGACATGCAGGTCCCGAAGACCATCGCCCGGCGGATCGAGCCGTCGTCCCGCGAGTCGTTCTTCGCGAGGTACCCCATCATGCCGCCCGCG
>JAUIEL010000842.1 GCA_030428825.1 bacterium | reverse complement strand
CGTGCCCGCAGGCTCCCCTCCCCAAGGAAGGACCGGAGAGATGACTCGTGCGTTCGATCGCTGGTGTTCCGTCGGTGTCGTGGTGGTCGGAGTCTTCGCCGCGAGCGTGGCGGGGGCGGCCGAGGTGAAGCTGACGGCGGTCGACTCGGATTCGATCCGGGTGAACGGGAAGAACTACGGGGACAATCGGGTCCGGGCGTACTGGAACTCGCAGACGTCGTTCATCGACGGGTTCGTGAAGTTCGACCTGTCGTCGATCCCCGACGCGGCGGTGGTGACGTCGATGTCGCTCCGCACCTGGCACCAGTCGTACCTCGGCGACCCGACCGGGAATCCGCAGGTCCGGCTCTATCGGGTCGGGAACGACGCCTGGTCGCGGGCGACGGTCGACCCGCATCCGGGCATGGACGAGGTGCTGACCGGGATCCAGTCGGGGTTCCCGTCGGAGGACCTGGTGCCGGTCGACTGGACGATCGACGTCTCGGCGGCGGTGTGGCAGGGGGACCTGAACGACGACGTGCTCTCGATCGCGATGCGGAACGAGAACGTCGGCGTGAACGGTCACGTCTACTTCCACGGCAGCGACGTCGAGCCGGCGCCGCCCGTGCTGACCGTCGGGTACGAGGCGTGTCCGGGGACCGGCACGATCGCGACCTACGGGGCGGGCTGCCCCGGCAGCGGCGGGATCGTCCCGGCGCTGCAGGGGGGCGGCTGCGCGACGCCGGGCGGTCTCCTGACGCTCAAGGTGGCGGACGGGTTCGGCGGCGGGAGCGCGCTGCTGTTCGTCGGGCTGCAGGCGATCCAGGTCCCCGTCGGGTTCGGTTGCGACCTGCTCGTCAACCCGCCGATGCCGCTGGCGACGTTGCCGCTCCTCGGTCAGGGCGCGGGCGGCGGTGAGATCGCGATCTCGGCGCCGATCCCCGCGTCGTTTCCGACCCCGGTGACCGTCCTCATGCAGGCGTTCACCGCCGACCCGGGCGGCGCGGGAGGGTTCGCGGTGACGAACGGGCTGGAGCTGAAGATCGACGCTTGATCGGTCGCGTGAGCGACGGACCGGCTTCCGCCTCCGTGGCGGGAGTCGGTCCGAATCTTCTTTGGGCGTCCCCTCCGATCGATGAGAATCGACCGCGGCGGTGGGAATCATGACGTCCGACGCGACGATCGGGACCGGCGACGGAGCCGGCGCGGCGCTCGAGCTGGCGCCCTGGCAGACGCGGCCGCTGCCTTGGCTGCGGCGGTTCGTCACGATCCGGTTCGCGGCGTTCGTGCCGCTGGTCGGGATCCTCCTCTGGGCCGTCTCCCGGGACGCGGTGGCGTCGCCGAGCGCGCTCTTCCTGGTCGTCCTCGGGATCGCCGCCGCGAACCTCGCGTTCTTCCTCGTCTCGCGTCGCCTCCCCGAGTCGTCGGCGGCGGCCGGACCGCTCCTCCTCTCGTCGCTCGTCCTCGACGCGCTCTTCGTGGTCGTCCTCGCGTCGCTGGTCGGCGGCGGGGGCGGTCCGCTGGCGGCGTTCGTGCTCCTCCCCGTCCTCGGCGCCGGCCTCGCGCTCCCCGAGCGCGGAGCGATCGTCGTGGCCGCGGCCGCGGTCGTCCTCCTGCTGATCGGCGCGTCCGCCGGCGAGGAGGTCGCGACGGCGGCGAGCGTGCACCGGGCGCCGGCGAGCGCGCCGGGCGTCGGGGCGGGGGCGACCGCGCTCGGGCTCGCCGTCCTCCTCTCGGCGATCACCGCGGGCGTCCTCTGGTACCGTCGGCGCGGACGATTCCTGGAGGAGCGGGTCGCGCGCCTCGAGGCGGAGCGCCGCTCCCCGTCGACCGCCCGCGCGCCGGTCTCGCCGCCGCCGCCCGCTCCCTCCCCTCCCCGCGCCGCGTCGGACGACCTGCCGCGTCGTCTCCGGAGCGCGGCCGCGGTCGCCGGCGCCGTGGCGGAGACGCTGCGGGACCCGGCGGCGTCGGTCCTCGCCGAGACCGAGGCGCTGCGACGGCGGGTCCGCGAGCGTCGGGAACTCCGGGCGATCGGCCCCGAGCTCGAGCGCGTCCTCGCCGCGGCCGGCCGGCTCGACGTCGCGCGCCGGACGCTCGACGTCCTCTCGAGCGCGGCGGAGCGGGGCACCCCCGTCGCGACCGACGTCCGCGAGGTGGTCCGCGACCTGAAGCGGAGCGCGCAGTCCGACCTCGACCGCGCCGGCGTCCGACTGCGCGTCGAATGCGCGACGACGCTCCCCGACGCGGCGGCCGGGCCCGAGGAGGTGCGCCTCGTCGTCGCGCGGCTCCTCGAGGCGGCGAGAGAGGCGGCGGTCCGGTCCGGGAAGACCGCGCGCGTGCTGGTCCGGGTCACCCTCCGGGACGATCACGTCGTCCTGCTCGTCCGCGACCCGCTGCCGAGCCCGCCGTCGGAAGACGACTGGTTCGATCCGGCGTACTCGCCGGCGGAGCGGCGGGGGCTCGGCCTCGCCCTCGCGCTCGCCCGC
>JAUIEL010000084.1 GCA_030428825.1 bacterium | reverse complement strand
CGTGGCCACCGACGGCTCGCTGAGCGGAGAGCGGGCGTTCGTCCCCACGATCAGCGGCGCCGACGGCATGGCGATGGACGTCGAGGCCGACATCGTCGCCCCGGACCGCGCCACGCTCGACCTCTACATCGACCGGGTCGCGGCCGCGCCGGGGCGGCTCTCGGTCCGCGTGTTCGGGCTGCCGGAAGCGGCCGGGACCGACCTCGCCCATCACCTCGGCCGTGCCCTCCAGCTTGCTCGACCAGAACACGATCAGGACGACCTTGCCCCGGTACTTGCTCAGGTCGATCGGGGCCTTGTTCAGGTCGGAGAGCCCGAGCGGACGCGGGAACGAGCCGATCTCCTCCACGTGGCGGAGGAACTCCAGCCGCTTGACCTCGTCGGTGATCACGGCCTGGGCGCCGGCCTTCGACCCGCAGGCCTCCTCGAGCCGCTTGCGCCGCCTCCCGAGGTCGACCGCGTGCCGAGCGATCAACGCCTTGACGTCGGGGCTGTTGGGGATCAGCTCCTTGCGCCGGACCTCGGCCCGGACCAGGAGCTGGGCGCCCACGTAGCCGACGCCGAGCGCCGACTGGTAGCGGGCCCCGCCCTTCTCGAGCACGACGCAGGAGAGCCCGACCCGGCGCGCCTCGATCGCGCACGCGAGACCGGTCGGACCGCCGCCGACCACGGCGACGTCGACCGGGTCGTCGGTCGGGCTCACTCCTCGAGACGCTTGTAGTAGTCGATCTCGTCGGCCGCGGCCGCGACGTCGGTCAGGAACGAACCGATGACGTTGTTGCCGGCGCGCTGGAGGACGTGCTTGGCGCGCTCGGCCTGCTCGCGGCTGGTCTTCCCCATCCGTACGACCAGCAGGACGCCGTCCATCCGCGCCCCGAGCACGGCGGCGTCGGTGTACGGGTTGATCGGCGGCGTGTCGCAGATGATGTGGGTGAACTCGGTCTTCAGCGCGCTGAGGAGGTCGCCCACCCGGTCGGAGGCGAGGAGTTCGGCGGGGTTGCGCGGCTCGCGGCCGGCGCGGATCACGCAGAGGTCCCGGACCTTCGTCTCGCACAGGACGTCGCCGAGTTCGAGGTCGTCGAGCAGGAGGTCGGAGAGCCCCGGCCCGTCGCCGAGCCCGAGCAGCCGCCCCACGCTCGGCGCGCGGAAGTCGGTGTCGAGCAGGCAGACCCGCAGCCGCGGCGCCTCCGCGAGGCAGATCGCGATGTTCACCGCCGAGAGCGACTTCCCCTCGCCCTTCATCGACGACGTGATGGCGAGGGCGCGCGAGCCTCGCCCCTTCTCCATCGCCAGCATGTTCGTGCGGAACGCACGGTACTGCTCGCTCTGGATCGACTTCGGCTCGTGGTAGACGACCACGTGCGGGTCGATCGAGCGGTCGGTGATGACGATGACCGGCGGTTCGCTCTTCGGTCGGTCCGGCGACGCCGCGTCCATCTCCTCGACGGTCATGCTTCCTCGTGTTCCAGGGCGCCCTCCCCGATCCGGCGGACGGGGTGTGGGACGCCACTCTCTTTTCGGATCCTAGCGAATGGAACTGCAGTGATTCCCAAAACCCTCCCCCCCTCGACGGCCGATGAAACCCCCGGCCCGGGGGCCGCTATGATCCTTCGACGACGACGGACGGGAGCCGCATGATCCTCAGTCTCGCCGACAGCCTGTTCCGCATGTTCCGCGAGAACTCCGACGTCGTGCCGGTCTCCCGGCTGAAGAAGGAGGGGCACCGCTCGGTGACGGTCCTCGACTGGGACCGGATCCAGGCCCTGATCGGCAAGGCGGTCGAGGAGGCGCTCGCCCGCCACGGCGTCGACCTCTCCCCGCGGGCGCTCCGGTCGGTCAACCAGGAGGCGCGCGAGGCGTTCGTCCGGCTGGTCGAGCAGCGGGACACGTACCGCGAGTCGGCCCGGTCCCTCGAGGCGGAGCGGAGCGAGCTCGCCTCGAACGTCCAGCGGCTCCGGGAAGAACTCGAGGCGTCGAAGGGGGCCCTGGCGGCCGAGCGGGAGCGCGAGCCGACCGTCGACGACGTGGCCGTCGACGCGCGCGGGATGGCGAGCTTCCACGCCCGCCTCGAGGCCGAGATGGAGCGGCTCCTCGCCGACGGCTCCGGCGGGGACGTCGCGGCGCGCGCGGCGGCGCTCGCCCACCGACTGCTCGAGGAGGAGCGCGAGAAGGCGGTCGACGCGGCGAAGGCCGACCAGGTGAAGCGGATCGCCCAGCTCGAGCGCCGGATCGGCAAGCTCCGGTCGTCCCTCCAGGACTCCGAGGCGCTGGTCCGCCGCCTGAAGGAGTCGAAGGACCTCCCCGAGGGGGTCGAGTCGATGTACCGCGAGGTCCAGGGCCTCGATCCGAACGAGTCGAACGCGGCCGAGAAGCGCGGACTGCTCGAGGAAATCTTCAAGTTGAACGTCGAATTGCGCGATGTGATTCAAGGTGCGGCGGCCGGCCCCGATGAGAGTTCGGGGGGCCCGGCGTCCGCGGAAGCCGCCGGAGGGAGTGCGAGATGACGGTCGAGACGAGCAAGGAGCCCGAGTCGAGCGCGTCCGGGGAGACCGAGAAGGAGCACGGCGTCCTGTACGTCGGGATGGACCTCGGGACGTCCCGCACGTCGATCGCGTGCTCGAACGGCGTCCGCGAGACGGTCGCGAGCGTCATCGGCTACCCGAAGGACGTCGTCGCCCGGAAGCACCTGAAGAAGGACGTGCTGTACGGCAAGGAGGCGTTCGAGAACCGCCTCTCCGTCGACTTCTACCGCCCGCTCGCGCACGGCGTCATCAAGGGCTCCGACTCCCCGGCGTCGACGGGGAGCGACGAGGGGCAGATGAACCAGAAGGCGGCCGCCGACCTGGTCCAGCACGCGGTCCGCCTGGCGACCCCCCGCCCGGACGAGCTCCTGTACGGCGTCATCGGCTGTCCGGCCCAGGCCTCGATCCACAACCGCAAGGCGATCATCGAGGCGGCGCGCGAGGTGCTCGACTCGGTGATGATCTGCTCCGAGCCGTTCGCCGTGGCGTACGGCCTCGACCGCCTGGCCGACGTCCTGGTGATCGACATCGGGGCCGGGACGACCGACCTCTGCCGGATGCACGGGACGATGCCGTCGGAGGAGGACCAGATCACGACGACCTACGCCGGCGACCACATCGACCAGCACCTGCTCGAGCGGATCGGGAAGCGCCTCCCCGACGGCCAGGTGAACCACAACATGGTCGCGCAGTGGAAGGAGCGCTGGGGGACGGTCCGCGAGACGGTCCAGCCGATCGTCGTGCGGATCCCGGTGAAGGGGAAGCCGACCGAGGTCGACATCACCGAGGACATGCGGGCCGCGTGCCGCACGATCATCGGCCCGATCGTCGACGGCCTGGCCGAGCTGATCGGCTCGTTCGACCCCGAGTTCCAGGACCGGCTGAAGGGGAACGTCCTCCTCGGCGGCGGCGGGAGCCAGATCGCGGGCCTCGGCGACGCGATCGAGCAGGAGATGGCGAACCGGCTCGGGGGCGGCTCGGTGACCACCGTCGAGGAGCCGATCTACGCCGGCGCGAACGGAGCTTTGAAGATCGCGCACGACATGCCGGAGGAGTACTGGGAGCGCCTCAAGTGACCCCCTAACCGACGTGTCAGCAGCAGCTAACGACGCGGCGGCGCCCCCGGACGGAGCGCCGCCGCTCTTTTCTTGCAATCCACTGCCTCCCAGTGACTTACGGGGATCTGCCGCATTCCGTCCGGGGCTTGGCACGCCCCATGCTCTTCCTCCGGCGGCACTCGCACTCTCCGTTGGCAGGAGGACAGACCATGACGTACGACATCCCCAGCGACGTGATCGTCCGGGCGCAGAACGGCGACACCGAGGCGCATCGCGCGATCGTGGAGACGTTTCGCCGGCCCGTGAGGGTCACCGTCGCGCAGTTCCTGCGCGGCCGGTACGCGAGCGAGATCGAGGACGCCGTCCAGGACGTCTTCCTGAAGGTCTTCTCCCACATCCGCGACTTCGACTTCGGACGGCGGGTGAAGTTCTCGACCTGGATCTACACGTTCGTCCGGAACCACTGCTTCGACAAGCTGAAGAAGAAGCGGCTGCCGGTCTTCTCGATGAACGCCTCGAGCCGGGACGACGAGGACGGCTCGACCGACTGGATCCCCGGCGACGCGCCGACGCCGGACGGGGAGGCGTCCCGTCGGGAGTTCCGGTTCGCCCTCCGGGACGCGCTCGAGTCGCTCCCCCGCGAGCTGAGCCGGGTCTTCCGGATGCGCGAGTTCGACGGGCTCGAGTTCCACGCCATCGCGGCGAAGCTCCGCCAGCCGCTCGGGACGGTGAAGTCGAAGCACTATCGGGCGCTCGATCGGCTCCGGTTCGCCCTCCGCGGCTTTCGGTCCGCCGACGAGCGGGTCGAGGCGGTCGCCCTCTCCGCCTGACCGAGCCGCCGAACGCGACGCGGGGGCGCCTCCGGCCCGGAGGCGCCCCCGCGGTTCGATCCGGAGGATCTCGCGATCGGTCAGCCGTTCTTCTTCCGCGCGTTCCGCTTCGCCGCCTCGGCCTGACGGCGGGCGCCGTCCTTCCCCTTGCTCGCCTTGTTCACCTGCGGCCCGAGCTGGACGCGGGCGTGCCCCGGCTTGAACGTGCCGATGCGCATCCCCGACGGGTGCGTGTACGGCTTGTCCGTCCGCTTCTGGCCGCGGAACCGCGACCGGTCCTGGCGCTGCTGATGCGCGCCGTTCCCGGAGCGGGCGCCCTGCTTCGAGCCGCCCCGCTTCTGCGCGGCCGCCTTCCTCTGGGCCGCCTCGCGGCGCGCCTTCATCTTCTGCTTCTTCTTCGCGGCCTCGATCCGGGCCACGCGCTTGCGGCGCTCGTCCGGCGTCATGTGCTTCTTCTGCGCCTGCGCCTGCGCGGCGGGGGCGGGGGCGGCGACGGGCTCGGCGGCGGGGAAGGCGCCGAGGACGAAGGCGAGGGTGAGCGATTCGATCACGTGGGGACCTCCTGGAGGTGAGAGACACGGCCGCGGTTCCGGGCGGCGTTCCGGCTTGCGAACTGTCGGAAAGTTAGCCGGCCGTCTTGAGACCCCGCTGTCACTCCGGTGTAACCCCTCGCCGTCGCGCGCCGCCGTTCCGGCGTCGAACGGGAAAAGGGAGCGGGCCCGCCCCTCGGCACGAGGGACGGGCCCGCTTCACGCAACTGGCTGCCCGACTAGGACTTGAACCTAGACTAACGGATCCAGAGTCCGCTGTCCTACCAATTAGACGATCGGGCAGTGGAAGCGGGTGAATCTAACGCCCCCGCGCGGGGCCCGCAAGTCACGAGCGATCTCCGGGATCGGTGAACCGGACCTCGCCGCCGTCGATCGGCGACTCGAACCAGACGTCGTCCCCGCTCCGCCGGACCACGAAGTCCGGCTCGAGCGGGACCTTCCCGCCCCCGCCGGGGAGGTCGACGACGAGCCGGGGGACGCCGAACCCCGCGACCCGGCCGAACATCCCCTTCAGCACCGCGACCGCGTCGGCGAGCGAGACCCGGAAGTGTCCCGCCCCCGCGACCGGATCGGCGAGGTGGAGGTAGTACGGCCGCACGCCGAGGCGGAGGAGCGCCCGGGAGAGCGCGACCTGCGCCTCCGTCGAGTCGTTCACTCCGCGGAGGAGCACGGCCTGGTTCTGGACCGTGATCCCGGCGTCGATCAACCGGCGGAGGGTCGAGGCGGCGTCGGGGGAGACCTCCCGCGCGTGGTTGAAGTGCGTGACGAACCAGAGCGGGCGCGCCCGACGGAGGACGTCGACGAGGGCGTCGTCGAGGCGCTGGGGGAGCGTGACCGGGGTCCGGCTGGCGATCCGGAGGACCTCGAGGTGCGGGACCGAGCGGAGGTCCTCGAGCAGCCGTTCGAGCGAGCCGGTCGGAAGGTGCAGCGGATCGCCCCCCGTGACGATCACGTCCCGGATCCCCGGCTCGCCGCGGACGTAGTCGACCGCGCGGCGGAGCGCGGCCCGGTCGAGCACGTGGAACCCCTCCGCCCAGCTCCGCTTCCGGAAGCAGTGCCGGCAGAGCGTGGCGCAGAAGTTCGTCGGCAGGATCAGGGCCCGGTCGGGGTAGCGGTGGACGACGCCCGGGACCGGGGAGCGCTCCTCCTCCCGGAACGGATCGTCGACCTCCTGGCCGGTCGCGTGCGCCTCCTCGTCGCTCGGGAGGATCTGCCGGAGGATCGGGTCGGCCGGGTCGTCCGGCCGGACGAGCGACAGGTAGTACGGGGTGACGCCGACGGGGAACCGCTCCTCGACCCGGGCCGCGTCGGGCGTCCCCGCGCCGGGGAGGCCGAGGGCGTCCCGGAGCGCGGCCACGGTGCGGACGCGGTGGCGCGTCTGCCACCGCCAGTCGGCCCACTCGGCGGGGGACGCGCCGCGCCGGAGGTCGACGAGGGGCGGGTGCGGAATCGGCATCGAGCCGGGGATTCTACGCCGCCCCCCGCCGGTCTCGCTAGGTTGGTCCGCCCGCCACCCGGAGTCCGTCATGAGTCGATCGCGAGGAACCCCCCGCAACCCGCACCGCCGCGCGTTCGGTCGCGCGCGCTCCGTCTCCCCGCCGCCGATCACCGGGAAGGAGAGTCCGGTCGAGATCCTCGAGCGGATGTTCCCGGCGTACGTCGGCCGGCAGGAGCGGACCGCGTTCGAGCTGATGCGGCGCTCGATCGAGGAGCGGTACGCCGTCTTCCTCACCCTCTCCGGCGCCATGACCCCGGCCGGCCTGCACCAGTCGTGCCTGATCCCCCTCCTCGAGCGCGGCCTGATCGACTGCATCACGACGACCGGCGCGAACCTCTACCACGACGCGCACCGGGCGCTCGGCCACCGCATCCGCGAGATCCGCCCGGACGCCGGCGACCTCCTCCTCCGCGAGGCGCGGATCATCCGGATCTACGATCTCGGCTTCGACGAGAAGGTCCTCCTCGACACCGACCGGTTCTTCTCCGCCCTGCTGCTGGAGGACGAGTTCCAGCGCCGGATGACGACCGCCGAGCTGCACTGGCGACTCGGCCGCCGGATGGCCGCGATCGAGGAGGCCCTCGGCGTCGAGCAGCCGTCGCTCCTGGCGACCGCGTACCGCAAGGGGGTGCCGATCTTCGTCGGGGCGGTGCAGGACGGCTCGATCTTCCTGAACGTGGTGAAGCTGAAGGCGCTCTACGGCGACGACTTCCGCCTCGACGTCGACGTCGCCGCCGACGTCTACGAGATGGCGGCGCTGCAGCACCACTGCGCGGCCGGCCTCGGGAAGAAGCTCGCGATCTGGATCCTCGGCGGCGGCGTCCCGAAGAACTACACGCTCCAGGGCGAGCCGATGCTCGGGCAGATCCTCGACGTCGACACCGACGGCTTCGACATCGACGTGCAGTTCTGCGTCGACCCGGTCGACAACGGCGCGCTCTCCTCCTGCCCCGCCGGCGAGGGGCACACCTGGGGGAAGGTCTCCCCCGAGGGGGTCGAGCGCTCGGTCTACGTCCACTGCGACGTCACCGCGGTCTTCCCGTGGATCACGCACGCGCTCCTGTCGCTGCCGCGCATGAAGAAGCCGGCGCTGAAGCTCTGGTCGAAGCGGAAGGCCGCGCTCGCGGCGCTGGACGAAGAGGTCGCGCGGAGGCGGACCGCGCTGGCGAGGACGACGAAGGACGCGCGGACCGAGTGAGGGCCGGGGCCGCTACGCCCCGTACCTCCGGCCGAGGTGCATCACCGCCTGGCGCCGCCACCAGACCCACTCGTGCGCGACGTCGTGCCCCCACAGGTCGAGATCGTGCGGGATCCCCTTGGCGGAGAGCATCGCGGCGAAGCGCTCGGCCTCCTGCCAGTTGCCGTCCTCCCACTTCCCTCGGCCGCAGACGAGGGTGAGGTGCGTGCCGCGGCGGACGCGCTCGAGCGCCTCCCCGCCGAGGTTCGGGACGTACGCCATCGGGTTGTTGAAGTAGACGTCCTGGTCGGCGAGGCCGCCGGCGAACTCGGTGATGTCGAACCGGCCGCTCATGCAGAGCGCGTACCGGAACGTCTCCGGCTGCTTCAGCGCGAGGTTCGCGGCGTAGTACGCCCCGAGGCTCGTCCCGCTCACCGCGATCGGGATCCCCTCGGTGCGGCAGTCGTGACGGATGAACGGGACCAGCTCGTCGAGCACGAACCGCTCGTACGCGAGGTGCCGGCTCATCCGCCAGCGCGGATCGTTCTCGCGCTTCGTCCACGCCTCGGAGACGTTCGACTCGACGCAGTACAGCTTGATCCGACCCCGGCCGATCAGGTCGCCGAGGGCGTCGACCATGCCGTGACTCTCCCATTCGTGCGCCATCCCCGACGCGGACGGGAAGACGAGCAGCGGCATGCCGAACGTGCCGTATTGCCAGAGGTAGATCCGCCGCCCCATCGGCGCGCTCTCGAGCAGGTGGGCCTGCTTGTGCATCTCAGCCGTTCTCCTTCTTTCGCGCGCCGATGATCCAGGAGTCGAACGACGCCTCGCCGCGGGCGCCGAGCACGGCGTCGAGCGCGCTCGACAGCCGGTTCCACTGGAGGATCGCCCAGCCGACGAGCGCGCTCGTCGTCCGGTGCAGGAGCTCCGGGAACGGATAGGTGTTCTGGTAGTACCGGACCCACTCGACGGCGTAGCCGCGCGCCTCGAGCCGGCGGACCATCTCGTCGCGCGTCAGGCCGGAGAGCTCCCGGCACGGGAGGAGCGGACGCTCCGCGCGGCGGCGACGGAAGCCGCGGGAGGACGGGTTCAGGTCGCCGATCACGAGCCGGCCGCCCGGCGCGACGAGCGGGTCGAGCCCGTCGAGGTAGACCTCGGGGTCGGGCGCGAACGAGATCACGCCCGAGTTCAGGACGAGGTCGAACGGCCCCTCGAACGGCGGCCGCTCCATGAACCCGACCCGCGCGTCGACCTCCACTCCGAGCGCCGCCGCGTTCTGCTCGACGAACCGCACCATCTCGGGGCTCGGGTCGAACGCCGAGAGACGCGCGCCCTTCCGCGCCGCCTCGAGCCCGACCCACCCCGCGCCCGAGCCGGCGTCGAGCACGGCCTCGCCGGGACGCGGCTTCGCGAGGTCGGCGAGGAGGCGCCGCATCCAACGGAAGTGGCCGTACGCGGGCGAGCTCGGGTCTCCGTTCCACCCCGCCGCCTTCCCGTCGAACTTCACCGCCGTCACGGCCGGCGACATGGCGTACGCCCGCGTCGTCGCGACGACCGCCCAGCCCGGGCCGGGGTCGGCGCGGCCGTCGAGCGCCGTCCGTCCCGCGTGGTCCTCCCGCTCGACCGTGCCGTCGGCGGCGATCCGGTGGATCCGCGAGAGGTGGAGCACCGGCCAGAGCCGGTTCCGGAGCATCGCCAGCTCGGCCGGCGTCGGCGCCCCCCCGCCGAGGATCACGACGTGACCGTCCTCGGCGAGGCCGCCGTCGACCGACGCGAGGACGTCCTCCGCCAGCCGCGCGTCGGTCGCCGGGCGGTCGCCCGCGTCGAGCACGAGGAGCGCGGCGGCGGCGGCGGACCGCTCGCCCGCGGTCGACACGACGGGGTCGGCGGCGGCGGCGAGGTCGTCGCGGATCGGCGGGGGGAGGGTTCGCATGGTCGGCGGCGGCGGGGGCTCCCGGGGAGAGGAGCGGGGAGCATACACTGCCGGCGTGCGGACCGAAGGGAGTCGGATGGACGTGCTCATCATCGGCGGCGGCGTGTTCGGCGTCGCGGCGGCGGCGGCGCTCGCCCGACGCGGGCACGCCGTGACGCTCCGGGAGGCCGGCGAGATCCCGTCGGAGGAGGCCGCGAGCCGGGACGTGTCGAAGCTGTTCCGGCTCGCGTACGGCGCGGCGACGGACCGCTGGGCGCCGCGCGTCCGCGCCGCCACGGAGGCGTGGCGGACGCTCGAGGCGGAGACCGGTCGGCGATTCCTCCACCCGGCGCCGTTCTTCGCCGCGTCGTCGACCTTCGCGCCGGGGACGTTCGAGCGCGAGAGCGCCGACGCCCTCGCCAGGATCGGCGGCGACCACGAGGTCCTCGACGGGGCGGGGCTCTCGCGCGCCGCCCCCGCCCTCGCGTCCCTCGGCGCGGCGGCGGCGCTCGTCGACCGCGAGGCGGGGTGGTTCGAGCCGGTCGAGGCGGTCCGCGCGCTGGCCGAGACGGCCGTCCGACGCGGCGCGCGCCTCCTCGAACGGTCTCGCGTCGAGCGGCTCGACGACCTCGAAGCGGACGCGGTCCTCGTCGCCGCCGGCGGCTGGCTCCCGCGACTCGTGCCTCCGCCGCCCGAGACCCGGGTGACGTCGCAGCACGAGCTCTTCTTCCGTCCCGGCGCCGGAACCGCCCCGCCGATGCCGCCGTGGTCGTTCGACATCGCGACCGCCGGGTTCTACGGCTTCCCGCCGCTCGCCGACGGCCGCCACAAGGTCGCGCTCCACCGCCTCGGCCCGCCCATCGACGACCCGGAGCGGAAGCCGCCGCCCGCCGACGAGGAGGTGCGCGAGGTCTCCGCGTTCGTGGCCGAACGCTTCCCGTGGCTCGACGCCTCCCGCCCGACCTGGCGGAGCTGCCAGTACACGACCGCCGGCGACGGCTCGTTCGTCTTCGCCCCCGTCGCCGACCGCGAACGCCTGTTCCTCGCCGGCTGCGGCGGCGGCCACGCCTTCAAGTTCGGCCCCCTCCTCGGCGAATGGGCGGCCGATCTCGTGGAGGGAAAGGAGATCCCGGACGATCTCAAGGGAATCGGCGGCCCCGACCGGGTGGTGTGAGGGGGAAGGAAGGAGAGGAACGAGAGGAAGGAAAGGAAGGAGAGGGCGCTCGCGCGTTCGGCCCCCGGCGGGGTGAAGGCCGTCGGAAAGACCACGGGCGCCAGTCCGCCGCGTCAGCGCCCTTTCGTTCCTCTCCTTCCTCTCCTTCCTCTCCTTCCTTCCCCCCTTACGCGTCCCCCGGCTGCTCCTTCAGCTCCTTCCTCCCGAACACCACGCTCGCCGCGGTCACGAGGACGAGCGCGGCGACGAGGAGTCCGACGGCGGAGGCCGTGGGGGTGGGGATCAGTCCCGCCTCCTCGAACGGTTCCATCGCCCGGCCGAGCTCCTTCCCCTCCGAGGTCGAGTGCCAGAGGATCGAGCGGAGGTGGAACGAGACGGTCCCGAGCGCCGCGTTGCTCGGGACCGAGCGCGACACCAGGACCTCCCAGCCGATCGTGAGCCCGAGGCCGATCAGGACCGCGCGGCGGAACAGGAGCGAGAGGAGGACGAAGACCGCGCTGTACGCGAGCGAGGCGAGGACGACGATCCAGAGGACGGTCAGGAGGATCGGGGCCGACTCGAGGAGCGCGTCGACGCCGCGGTCGGCGAGCTGCGCGACGTACAGGGCGACGGTCGCCGGCGCGAGGAGCACCGCCCCGGAGAGCGCGCAAGCCAGGTAGCGCCCCCAGACGATCGAACCCCGTCGGAGCGGGCGGAGCCGCTGGTAGAGGATCGTGCCGTCGTCGATGTCGTCGCCGATCGCCGCCGCCCCGAGGAAGAGGAGGACGACCTGGAAGATCCCGGTCAGGTGCAGGTTGGTCGTCATGTCGACGAACATCCGCACGCCGAGCCCGCGCGGCTCTCCCTCGACCCGCATCAGCAGGACGAGCAGGACCGGGACGAACGCGAACAGGGCGAGGCCGAGCAGGCGGCGGCCCCGCAGCACGCGGAACGGCGCGACCCGGGCGACCCGCAGCGCGCCGCCGACGAAGCCGGGGGGCTTCGGGCGCTTCTCGAGGGTGACGGCGTGGATCATGCGGCGCCTCCGTCAGCGGACGAGATAGTCGAAGACCGCCTCGAGCGAGTCGTCGCGGGCGTACAGCTTCCGCACCTCGAACCCGTCGTCCACGACGAGCCCCTCGAGGACGCGGAAGAGCGGGTCCGGCGCGGTCGTCTCGACGGTCAGCCCCTCGTCGTCGAACCGGAGGCCGGCGAGGTCGGCCTCGGCGACCAGGCGTTGCGCCAACGCGCGGCGGCGCTCCGGCGCGTTCTCCTCGAGCTCGATCCGGATGTGGTGCGGGTACCCCTTCAAGAGGGACCGGATCTCGTGGACCCGCCCCTCGGCGAGGACTCGGCCGTGGTGGATCAGGACGACGTTCTCGGTCATCGCCTCGACCTCGTGCAGCACGTGGCTCGACACGAGGATCGTCCGCCCCTCCGCGCCGAACGCGCGGACGAGCTCGACCATCTGCCGCCGCCCCACCGGGTCCATCCCGGTCAGCGGCTCGTCGAAGACGATCACCTCGGGGTCGGCGACGAGCGCCTGGGCGAGCTTCACGCGTTGCCGCATCCCCTTCGAGTACGCGCCGATCACCCGGTCGCCCGCGTCCGCCAGTCCGACCAGCGCCAGCAGGTCGTTCGCTCGCGCGGCGGCCTCGCGGGCCGAGAAGCCGGCCAGGTACGCGGCGGCCCGGACGAACTGCCGGCCGGTCCACTCGTCGTTGAACTTCTCGAGGTCGGGGCAGCAGCCGATCGAACGCAGCACGTTCGGGTTCTGGAACACCGGCTCCCCGAGGACCCGGACGTCTCCGAGACTCGCAGAGATCTGGCCGGTCACCAGACGAAGAAGGGTCGACTTGCCCGCCCCGTTCGGGCCCAGGAGCCCAGTGACGCCGGATCCGACCCGCAACGACACGTCGTTGAGGCCGATCACCGGACCGTACCACCGCGAGACGCCCGTCAACTCGATCGCGTCCGGCCTCGGCTCGAACCGCACCCTCACCACCTCTCTTGTCACCGCCTGGACCGGCATCGTACTCTGGTGCCGCCCGGTCCGCCTGCCGGAACCCACTCGCCCCTTCGGACCGGGGCCCGAGGTGAACATCGTGCCTGCCTGGCTGCGCGCCTCGCTGGCGTGGACGGTCCTCTCCACGCTCGCGGTTGCCCAAGACCTCCGCTCCGTCTCGGAGGGGGTCGCGGCCGCGGAGCGTCTCGGCGCCGCCCTCGCGCGGATCGGCGACGTCGACCAGGACGGCTTCGACGACCTCGCGGTCGGCGCCCCCGAGGCGGGGAGCAGCGGCGGCGGCGTCGCTCTCGTCTCGTCCGCCACCGGCGCGCGGATCCTCGCCGTCGCCGGCGCGACGCCGCTCGGCCGGTTCGGCGCGTCGATCGTCACTCTCGACGACCTCACCTCCGACGGCCGGCCGGACCTCGCCGTCGGCGCGCCGGGATCGGGTGGTTCGAACCCGGGGACGGTCCACCTGCTCGACGGCGCGACGCTCGCCTCGTTCGGGACGATCCCGGGGCCGGCCGCGGGAGTGCGGTTCGGCGAGCGCCTGGTCCGGCTCGACGACCAGACCGGCGACGGCGTCGCCGAGATCGCGGCCGCGGCGCCGGGCGCGAACGGCGGCGCCGGCGCGGTGCTCGTGCTCGACGTGACGACCGGCGGGGTGCTCCGCACGGTCCCGGGTCTCTTCGGGTTCGACGCGTTCGGGACCGGGCTCGGCACGGTGCCCGACCTCTCGGGGGACGCGCGCCGCGACCTCGTGATCGGCGCCCCCGGGTACGACCCGACCGGGCTCGTCGGCGCGGGACGCGTCGACGTCGTCGACCCGGTGACCGGCGTCGTGGTGAAGACGCTCCTCGGGTCGGCGTCGGGGGACGCCCTCGGCTTCGCGTGCGACGGGACGCTCGACGTCGACGGCGACGGCACGCCCGACGTCGTCGCCGGCGCCCCCGGCGCGACCGCCGGCGGGATGCCGAACGCCGGCTCCTGCTTCGTGTTCAACGGGGTGACGGGGGCCGTGATCTCGAAGGTCGACGGCCTCGCCATGAACGACGCGATCGGCTCGACCGTCGTCGGCCTCGGCGACCTCGAGGGGGACGGCCGCGGCGACTACGCGTGCGGCAGCCCGACCGCGCGGGTCCTCGGCCTCGTCGATGCCGGGCGGCTCCTCGTCGTCTCGGGCGGCTTCGGCCTCGCGTACGAGTTCACCGGCGCCGCCGCGGGGGACGGCGTCGGCGCCGTCTGCGTCGGCGTCGGTGACCTCGACGGCGACGCGCGGGACGACCTCGTCCTCGGGGCGCCCGAGCACCCGGGCGCCGCCGGCGCGGCCGCGGGGCGGGTCGAGGTCCGGCGCGGGCTCGCCGCGGCGTTCACGCTGGAATCGAACGGTCAGTACGGCTCCCCGTTCTCCCTCCGGATCCAGGGGACCCCGACCGCCACCGCGTTCCTGCTGATCGACGTGCTCCCCGGCTCGGTCCCGTCACCGTACGGCACGATCTGCCTCGGGTTCACGCCGCTGCTGCTGCTCCGCACCGTCGGACCGCTCTCGAGCGGCGGCTTCCACGAGGCCTCCGGCACGCTCCCCCCGGTCGGCCCCCTGAACGCGACGATCCACGCGCAGGCCGTCCTCTCGAACCCGTTCCCCGGCCCCCTCTACTGGGCCGGCGGGTGCGTCTCGCTGACCCTATTCTGAGCGCGCCCCCCGCGCGGCCGGCGCGTCACCCCTTCAC
>JAUIEL010000083.1 GCA_030428825.1 bacterium | reverse complement strand
AGCGCCCGGTGGAGGAAGTCGATCGCCTCGCGGGCGCGGTCGGCGTCCTTCGCCACGAGCGCCCGCCGGAACCAGAGGACCGCGTCGTTCGGGCGCCGCGCGAGCGCCGCCGCGAGGTCCCGCTCCGCCTCGTCGTACCGGCGGACCTGCCAGAGCGCGAGCGCGCGGTCGGCGAGCACGACCGCCGCCCCCGGCGCCCGCTCGAGCGCGGCGTCGAACGCCTCGACCGCGAGCCGCTTCCGTCCGGACGCCAGACGGACCACGCCGAGCTCGTGCCACGGCTCGAACAGGTCCGGCGCGACCTCCGTCGCCGCGACGCACGCCGCCTCCGCCTCCTCGAACCGCTCGAGGGCGGCGAGCAGCCGGGAGCGATTGAGCTCCGCCCACTGGAACCTCCGGGGCGCGAAGGTCGACCGCGGCGTCCCGGAGGCGCCGACGTCGCCGGCGGCGCGCTCGCGCAGGTCGAGCGCCGACGTCGCCTCGTCGAGCCCGTCGCGTCGAGCGATCACGCAGGCGCGCCGACCGAGCCGGAGCGGGACCCACCGGTCGTCCCCGAGCAGCCGCGCGGTGAGCGGGTGTCCCGGCTTCAGCAGGAACCACGACACGCCGTCCTCCGCGTACAGGACCTCCGGGTCGAGGCGCCCGCGGACCGCGTCGGCGTACCGCCGGAGGAACGCCGCGTCGTACCCGGCCGTGTTCCCGTCGAGGTACGGCGTGTGGTCGGGGAACGCCTCGCCGGTGAACGTCGACCCCCACGTGAACGACACGAACACGACCCCGGGCGGCGCGTGCTCCCGGACGAACGCGATCTCTTCGAGCGGGAGGACGTCCCGCGCCCTCCCCCACCCGAACCGCTTGTCGAGCCGGTCGTGCACCGCCGTCCAGTCGGTCGCGTGGCCGACGGCGACCGCCGCGACGAGCAGCCCGGCGACGACGCCCCCCGCCGCCCGGACGGCGCCGCGGACCGGGTCGCCGAGCCCGACGACGAGCCATCGCGCGAAGATCGGAGCGCAGACGACCGCGAACGGGGCGACGTTCCGCCGGAGCTTCAGCGACATCAGTACGAACGCCGCGACCGGGAGGAGCTCGACCCAGAGGACCTTCCGGCGCGCGAGGAGGAGCCCGACCGCGCCGAGCCCGAGGAGCACCCGGTACGCGACGAGGTCGGTCGGCAGGACCGGGTGGTCCGCGAACGTCGGCACGAACTCGACGATCGTCGCCCGGTAGACGTCGAGGTTCCGCTCGAGGTCGAGGAGGATGTCGACCGGCGAGCGGACGAGCCCGAGGCCGTACGGGTTCAGGAAGGCCGCTCCGACGAGCGCCGCCGGGAGGAGGAGCAGCGCCCACGGCGGTCGCTCGCGGCGCACGAGCGCGTCGACCGCCGCGCCGGCCCCCGCCGCGCCGGCGAGGATCGGCCCGAGCACCCAGTACCCGTGGAGATTCGTCCACGCGACCTGGAGGAGGAGCAGCAGCGCCGCCTCGTGCGCGCGGGGCGGGGCGGGTCGGACGAGCACGCGACCGAACACCGCCAGGAGGAGCATCGTGAACAGCTCGGGCCGGAACGCGAACCGCTCGGCCGCCGTGACGAGCGCCACGACCGCCACCGCCGCCAGGACCCCCGGCGCGCGCGCGAGCACCTCCCGCCGCGGCAGCAGCAGCAGCGCGAGGCCGCCGAGGAGCGCCATCCGGAGCAGGACCGCCGCCGTCCACCCGAGGCCGTCGATCACCGCGTGGGCGAGGACGTGGAACAGCCACTTGTCGTCGACGAACGGGAACTCCGCGTTCATCTCCGACATCACGTTCACGCGCGGCACGGCGCCGTGCTCGACGATCCACTCGCCGGTCGCGCGAGCGAGCCCGACGTCGTAGTCGTACAGCTCGAACAGTCCGAGGAACGCCCCGACCGCCCCGACCACGAGGAACGCCGCCGCGGCCCCTCGCGTCATCTCCCCTCCTCCCCCAGCCGGGCCGCGACCGCCGCCGCGACCTCCTCCGCCGCCGGGTCGTCCGCGGGGAGCAGGACCGCGCCGAGCGCCGCGCACCGCCGCTCGATCTCCACCAGGAGCTCCCGGTCCGCCTCCTCGCTCCGCGCGGGCGCTCCGGCGGGGAGCGCGTCGACGAGCCGGTCGACGAACGTGCGGCGGAACCGCGGCCGGAGGTGACGCGCGGGGAGCCCGTCGACGTCGGGCGTCGGACCGCCGGCGAGGAGGACGACCGCCGGCCGGACCGCCTCCCCCGCGGCGTCGAGGAGCGCCCGCGCCGCCCGCCGCCCCCCCCGCGGCGACGTCCCGTCGACGACGGCGACGTCCGGCCCGAGCCGCGCGGCGAGCGACCGCGCCGCGCCGTCGACCGCGCGGCCGACGACCCAGACCCGCGGCCGCGCGTCCTCGAGGTCGGGCCGCGCCCCGGTGAACGAGTGCGTGGCGAGCCACGGCATCCCCGCGCGGACCGCCGGGATCGCGAGGTCGAGGAACGACGGCTCGAGCCGGGTCCCCTCGTACGCGGTCGCGACGAGCGGGGCCGGCCGGTCGGTCCGCGAGAAGACCGCCGCCGCGGTCCCTCCCGCGGCGAGGATCGCGAGTCCGACCACCGCCAGCCGGGCCGGGTCGGACGGATTCCCGCGCCGGCCGACGCGGACGGTCGCGGCCAGCCCGAACGCGATCAGCGCGCCGCGGACGAGCTCTCCCCACGCGCCGACGGGCGCCGGGAGGAGGAGCGCGGTCGCGAACGGGACGAGCGCCGCCGCCGCGCCGGCCGCCGCCGCGCCGAAGGTGCGCGCTCCGCCGCGGCGGCGGACGAAGGCGAGCGCGACGAGCCAGGCCCACGGGCCGACGCCGTACCCGATCGACGCGGCGATCCGTCGCTCGGCCGCCGCGTCCGCCGTCCCCGGCGAGGGCGCCGACGCGATCACGCGGAGGTCGCGCACGGTCACCTCGCCGCGCGCGGCGACCATCACGACGCCGCCGGCCCGGAAGGCGTCGTCGCGCGCGAAGACGACCGGCCGCTCGCCGTCGCCGACGTACGCTTCGATCCGGTCCCCGCGCGCGACGATCCGGACCGTCGGCGTCCCGATCCGCCCGCGCAGCGCGTCCGACCACGGACCGAGCGGCGTGAACCGCGTCGCCGTCTCCCTCACGAACCGGATCGGCACGCGCGGCTCGTTCGAGACGAGGAGCGCCACTCCCTCGGCGCGCTCGATCGCCGGCGCGCGGAGCCGCACCTCGAGGACCGACCGCGGGGCGGCGTCGAAGCGGAACGTCACCTCGGCGTCGCGGAGGGAGCGCGCGAGCGTCCAGGCGTTCGTCGCGTCGAGACGGACCGCCGCCTCGGTCGCGACCGGGCCGGGCGGCGCCGCGGGGAGCGCCGGGCCGGGGACGTCGACCGGCGGGGTGGTCGCCCGCACTCCTCCGACCGAGGTGGCCGCCGCGACGACCGTCGCCAGGGCGAACGCGCCCCCCCGGATCATCCCGCCGCCGCTCCGGCGCCGAGCCCGAGCGACGTCCGCAGCGACCGCTCCGCCCGCTCCGTCGCGGTCCCCGGCGCGTAGAAGAAGTCGGCCGCCGCCGCCTGTCGCAGCTCGGACCGCCGCCCCGGGTCGTCGAGCGCCCCGAGCACCGCGCCCTCGAGCTCCGCCGCCCGGTCGATCACGGCCCCGGTCCGCGTCCCCCACGTCCGCCGATCGGTCGACGGCCACGACGCCTCGAGCTCTCCGAGGCGGAAGAAGACGAGCGGACGGTCGAGCACCAGGAACTCGTTCGCCACGGACGAGGCGTCGGAGATCAGGAGGTCGGCCGCCGCGAGATACGGGTTCGAGTCGAAGCCGCGCGCGAGCACCTGGGACGGGGTGAGGATCCGCGGCAGGACGGCGCCCCAGTCGGTCCGCTGCTTCCGAAGGTCGAAGGAGTTGTCGTGCAGCTTGACGATGGTGTTGATCGGGAGGCGACCGAGCGCCCGCACGATCTCCTCTCCCTGCGTGTCGAGGCACCCGCCCTCGATCCACGTCGGCGCGAACAGCACCGTCTTCCGGGCCGGGTCGAGGCCGAGCTCCTCGAGCACCGCCGCGCGGTCGTACCGCCGCGCGACCAGCGCGTCGAGCTTCGGCATGCCGACCTCCTCCAGCCGCGGGTCTTCCTCGTCGAGGTCGAACGTCTCGACGAACCGACGCTTCATGTACGGACCGAGGAGGTGGAGGCGGTCGAACTCGAGCGCGCGCGGCTGGATCGCGAAGTTTCGGATCGAGAAGCCGTGGAAGAGGTGAGTCTTCACCCGCGCCCGCTTCCCCGCCATCCGGAAGTCCGGCGACACGTAGAGGTCCCACCGGACGAACCGCGCCCGGGAGTTGCGGCAGAACCGGGCGTCGCCGAGGTCGAACGGCTCGTAGACGAGACGCGGGTCGCGCTCTCCGCGCAGCTTCCCGGTGAACGTGATCTCGATCTCCGGGTCCCGCCGCAGCCGTTCGTGCACGGGCGCGAACAGCACGTAGTTCATCGGGCACTTGGCGAAGAAGAGGAGTCGTTTGCGTCTCATTTGCGAGACCGTGGATCATAGCAACCCGCCGCGCGCGCGCCGGCGACGCGGGAGCGCGCCCCGCCGGTCGCGTTCCGCCGCCCCACCCTGGTAACCTCCGCCGCGATGATCCTCGTGCTCGGCGCCGGCCTCGCGGGCCTCTCCACCGCCGCCCACCTCGGCCGCACTCCGCACCGCGTCCTCGAACGCGAGGACGAGGTCGGAGGGCTCGCGCGCTCGGTCCGCGTCGACGGGTTCCGGTTCGACTTCGCGGGCCACGTCCTCCACGTCCGGACGCCGGAGGTGAGCGCGCTGGTCGACGAGCTCCTCGGGGACCGGCTGGTCGAACACGAGCGCTCCGCGTGGGTCCGAATCGGAGACGTCACGGTCCCGTACCCGATCCAGGTCCACACGCACGGGCTGCCGGTCGACGTCCGGGTCGAGTGCCTCGCCGGCTTCGCGCGCACGCTGGTCGCGCGACGCGGCGCGCCGGCGGAGGCGGTCGAGGCGGCGACGGCGGCGACCGAGCCCCTCCCCCTCTCGTTCCTGAACCTCCCTCCCGCGCCGGCCGGCGGCGGGCCGTCGCTCGACGCGTGGAGCGAGCGGACGTTCGGGAGCGGCTTCTCCCGCCGGTTCTTCCGGCCGTACCACGCGAAGGTGTTCGCCGCCGATCCGTCGACCCTCACCCCGGACTGGGTGTCGTGGGCCGTGCCGCGACCGACGCTCGACGACGTGCTCCGCGGCGCGCTCGGGGCGGTCGACGGCGAGTTCGGCTACAACCCGCGGTTCCGGTACCCGCGCGAGGGCGGCATCCGGCGGCTCGCGGACGCCCTCGCCGCGCGGGCGGCCCCGGTCGAGCGAGGCCGCGAGGTGGTCCGGATCCGGGCGCGATCCCGCCGGGCCGTGCTCGCGGACGGCGAGGAGATCGCGTACGACCGGCTCGTCGCGACGGCGCCGCTCCCGACCCTGGTCCGGATGGTCGACGACCTCCCGCCGGCGGTCCGCGCGCGCGCGGAGGCGCTCCGCTGGTGCGCGGTCACCACGTTCAACTTCGGGCTCGATCGGCCGCTCGACCACGACCGCCACTGGATCTACGTCCCCGACCCCGAGCTCCCGTTCCACCGGGTCGGCTTCCCGAGCCGCCTCGCCCCCGGGATGGCGGAGGAGGGCCGCGGATCGGTCACCGCCGAGGTGTCGCGTCCCGCGGGGGCGAGGCCGCCGGACGACGACGACGAACGGCGCGTGCTCGAGGCGCTCGTCCGGATCGGCGTGATCGAGGACGCCCGGCACGTCGTGACCCGGCGCCGCCTCGACCTGCCGTTCGCGTACGTCCGGTTCGATCGCGCCCGGCGCGAGGCGCTCCCGCCGCTGTTCGCCGCCCTCCTCGAGCGAGGCATCGTCCCGATCGGACGGTTCGGGAGCTGGAGCTACCTCTCGATGGAGGACGCGATCCGCCACGGGACGGAGACCGCGGCGTGGCTGCGGGGAGGGAGCACGTGACCGACCCGCGTCCGCTCGTCGTGCACGTCGTCACCCGCCTCGAGCTCGGCGGCGCCCAGCAGGGGACCCTCGACACCTGCCGGCGCCTCGATCGGAGCCGCTTTCGCGTCGCGCTCCTCGCCGGCCCGGACGGGCGGCTCGACTCGGAGGCGGCGCGCGTCGCCGACCTCGACTTCCGTCTCGTCGCGGCGCTCGACCGACCGGTCCGGCCGTGGCGCGACTACCGGGCGTACCGGACCCTCGTCGAGCACCTCCGCGACCTCCGCGGCGAGTCCGCGGCGCCGACGATCGTCCACACCCACTCGTCGAAGGCCGGCGTCCTCGGTCGGCTCGCCGCGCACGAGGCCGGCGTGCGGCACGTCGTCCACACGGTGCACGGGTTCGGGCACGCGGCGTTCCGGTCGAGCGGGCTCCGTCGGATCGCCTGCGCCGCGGAACGGACGGCGGCGCGGAGGACGTCGCACGTCGTCTGCGTCTCCGAGGCGAACCGCGCGGAAGGGGAGCGACGACGGCTGTTCGGCGACGCCGAGGTCTCGGTGATCCGCAGCGGCTTCGACGTGGAGCGGTTCCGACGCCCCGGCGTCGACCGGCGCGAGGCGCGAAGACGGCTCGGCCTCCCCGTCGACGCCCCGGTCGTCGGGACGGTCGCCTGTCTGAAGCCGCAGAAGGACCCGGTGTCGTTCCTGCGGACGGCGGCGGCGGTCCGGCGGAACGACAAGGAGGCGCGCTTCGTGCTGGTCGGCGACGGGGCGCTCCGCGAGCGCCTGCGGTTCGAGGCGGACCGGCTCGGCGACGCGGCCGCCGTCGACCTCCTCGGCTGGCGCGACGACGTGGCGGAGATCCTCCCCGCGCTCGACGTCTTCCTCCTCACCTCGCGCTGGGAGGGGCTGCCGCGCGCCGTGGTGCAGGCGATGGCGGCCGGGATCCCGGTCGTGGCGTCCGCCGTCGACGGCGTGCTCGACGTGATCGAGGACGACGAGACCGGCCTGCTGGTCGATCCGGGCGACGTGCCGGGGTTCGCCCGGGCGGTGCGGCGGCTGCTCGACGACCGGACCACGTCGGTCCGCCTCACGCGCGCGGCGGCGGCGATCCCCGACGCGTTCGGCGTCGACGAGATGGTCGATCGGATCGAGCAGCTGTACGAGCGGATGCTGGGGACGGACGGCGCGGCCGGCTGACGGGCGGGGACGATTCACTCCCCGCGGAGGAGATCGAGCCGCTCGTGCGCCTGCGCGATCTTCGCCGGGTCGTCGCCCGCGCGCAGCGCGACCTCCAGATACCGCTGCCACGCCTCGGCGGCCCGGTCCGGATCGAGCGTCTCCGCGGCGACCGCGAGGTTGAACCGGGCCGCGGCGAAGTCGGGGGAGAGACGCGCCGCCGCGAGCCAGTCGTCCCGCGCCGCCTCGAGCCGGCCGGCCGCGTGGTGACGGTTGCCGCGCGCGAGGTGCTCCTGCGCGTGGAGCGAGACGCTCGCGTCGCGCGGCTGCGAGAGGTAGCCGAGCCGGGAGAGCTCGTCGAGCGCGGCGTCGTTCCCGTCCGTCCGGGCCTCCGGCGCGTGCGACTCGCGCAGCACCCGGAGCCGCGCGAGGAGCTCGTCGAGCCGCGCCGCGAGACCGGGCCCCGCGCCCCCCTCGACCGGGAGCTCGTCCCCCTCGGTCGACGGGTCGTCCGCCAGCCGGAAGAGCCGGTCCGCCGCCCCCTCCCGGCGGAGGAGCTTCCGCCGCGGCCACGCCGAGTCGACGAGCGCCCGCTCGCGCGCGGCGACCGCGTCGAGCGGGACGTCCGGCCGGGCCGCCCGCACCCGCTCGACCAGGTCGACCGGCGTCATCCGTTCGGAGAGGGCGGCGGTCCGCGTCCCCGCCTGCGCCGGCTTGAACGCCCGCCGCGTGAGGTCCGGGACCCAGCGGAAGAGCTCGGCCGTGGTGACCGGGCGATCGATCACCTCCCCCGCCGGGACCGACGGGCCCGCGACGAGGAGCGGGACCCGCAGCACGGTCTCGTGCAGGGACCCCTGGTGGTCGACCAGACCGTGTTCTCCGAGGTTCTCGCCGTGGTCGGACGTCACGACGACCACGCACTCGTCGAGCAGGCCGAGCCCGCCGAGCGCGTCGAAGAAGCGGCGCAGCCGGTCGTCGAGCCCCCGCAGCGCGTTGTCGTACCGGAGCTCGAGGTCGGTCCGCAGTCGAGGGTCCGGTTCGACGTCGCCGACGAGGACGCGGTCGAGCAGGTCCGGCGACTCGACCAGCGGGTCGACCCTCCGGTCGGGCGTCCCGAAGTGCGCCTCGAACCCGGGGGCGGCGCGGTACGGCAGGTGGGCGTCCATCAGGTTCACGAAGACGAAGCTCGGACCGCGAGGACCGTTCGCGCGGAACCACGCCTCCGCCTCCGCCAGGACCGCGTCGGTCGCCGAGCGGCCGCCGGTCGAGACCCCCTCGTCGGTCCACGACTCGAACCAGTGATCGAACCCCTGGTCGAGGTTGAACGTCCGGCTGACGTTGACGTTCGAGGAGAACCCCGCCGTCCGGTACTCGAGCGCGCCGTCGCGCAGGAGCTCCGCGAGCGTCTGGGCCTCGTCCGCGAGCCAGCGGTGCTCGAAGTGGCAGCCGTGCTCGGAAGGGAAGAGGCCGGTGAAGAGCGACGCGTGGGCGGGGAGGGTCCAGTTCGCGGGCGACCGGGCGTGCGTGAACACGAGGCCGCGCCGGCCGAGCGCGCCGAGGAACGGCGTCGTCTCCCGCGGCGCGTCACCCACGACCGACACCCGATCGGCGCGGACCGTGTCGAGCACGAGGAGGAGGACGTGCGGCGGACGGGCACGCGACCGCTCGATCCCGAACTCGACGATCGCCACGCCGATCAGGAGGAGCGTCGCCATCAGGAACGCGATGACCGGGAGCCGGATCCTACCCCTCCTCGAACCGGACGACCTGCGCCGGACCGCCGGCGGCGGCGTCCCCGATCTCCGCGCGGTGCGCGCGGAACACCACGGCGTGCTCCACGCGCGACGGGACCGGGCCGGCCGGGGGCTCGGACGCGGACGAAAGGACCTCCACGGTGCGTCCGCGAAGGATGCTTCCGGGCTCGGTCCAGTCCCTCGTCACGACCATCGAAGACCCCCGCGCAGACCCCGATCCCCCGAGCACGACGACCCAGCGTAGCAACCGGAGTGAAGCGAGGTCACGCGGAGAGCCCGGCCGCGAGCGACTCGCGCCCCGCCGCGAGCAGCGCGTCGGCCGCGGACGGATCGGGGACGCCCCCCTGCGCGAGCGTCGGACCGCCGCCGCCGGCGCCGCCGTGGGCGCTCACCAGCGCGCGGAGCGTCTCCGCCGCGTCGATCCCGCCGCCGCGCGGCGCGACGCAGACGACGGCGAGCTTCTCCCCGGCCGCCGCGACGAGCCACGCCGCCACGTCGCCGCGTCGCTCCAGCGCCGTCGCCATCGTCCGGAGCTCGTTCCCGTCCGCGAGCCTCGTCACCAGCAGCGCGCGCCCCCCGTGGCGCTCCGCCCCGGTCAGCAGCGCGTCGACGCGGGTCGGGAGGAGCTCCGCCTCGAGCGCCCGGACCTCCTTCTCCGCGGCGCGGGCGCGGGCGGAGAGGCGCTCGACCGCGTCCGCGAGCTCCTCCTCGTCGACCGACAGGAGCCGGACCAGCCGCCGCGTCGTCTCGAGGCGACGCCGGTGGTCGAGCCGCGCCCGGCCGCCGCAGACGAACTCGACCCGCGTCCGCCCTCCCTTCACGCGCTCGAGTCCGAGCACCGCGACCGGCCCGATGTCCGCGGTCGTCCGGACGTGCGTGCCGCCGCACGGGCAGGCGTCGACCCCTTCGATCGTCACGACGCGGAGCGGTCCCTCGACGTCCGGCGGCGGGCGTCTCCCCTCGACCGCCGTCGGGTCGTCGTGGAGCGTCAGCGTCACCGGACGCGCGGCGCGAACGACCTCCGCCGCCTCGTCCTCGATCCGCGCGATCTCCTCCGCCGAGAGCGACGCCCGCTCGAGATCGATCGTCGATCGCGACCGACCGAGGTGGAACGAGACCGTCTCCGCCCCCAGCCGGGCGGCGAAGAGGGCCGAGAGGAGGTGCTGGCCGGAGTGCTGCTGCATGTGGTCGAACCGGCGCTCGAAGTCGACCTCCCCCTCGACGTCCTCGCCGACCGCGGGCGTCGGCCCGTCCAGACGGTGGCGGATCTCCCCCCGTTCCTCCTGCACGTCGACGACGCGAGCGGCGCCGAGCCGGCCGCGGTCCGCCGGCTGCCCGCCCCCCTCCGGGTAGAAGAGCGTCCGGTCGAGGACCACCTCCGCGGCGCCGTCCCGTTGCTCGATCGAAACGACCCGACCGGAGAATCGGGCGGCATAGGCGTCGTCGAAGTAGAGTCTCGTCGTCGGCATGGACAGGAGCATACCGCCCGCGAGGCGAGGTCCGGACGCGTGCGCCGCTGCCGGCCGGCCCCGCCCCGCGGGCCGCCTCCGCGCGGAATCGGTAAGCTGCCGAGCGACGGATTGCCGATCCACGAAGGAGCCCCACGCGTCCCAGCCGCGGAGACCGATCGGCCATGCGGAAACCCGACCTCCCGAAGACCGCCGCCGCCCTCGTCGCCCTCGTCGTCCTCGCCCTCCCGGACGCGTCGCTCGCGGGCCCGTCCGCCACGCGCGACTTCGAGAAGTGGTTCGGACGGTACAAGGCGCGGCGCATCGACCTCTACCGCGCGGTCGAGTCCGGCTACGCGGTCCGGACCGACGAGGGCGGCGTGCGCGTGGAGTACTACCAGAGCGACGGCCTCCGGGAGCTCGACCGCCTCCTGGAGGGGATGAAGGCGGAGGGAGGAGAGCGCGCGGCGCGGCTCCTCCTCGACGCGGCGGTGCACGCGCTCGATCGCGACCCCGACGACGAGCGCCGCCGGTTCGTCGCCCAGCAGCCGTGGATCGTGCGGCGGCGGGCCGCCGAGACGCTCGGGGCCCTGGAGGGGGACGACGTCCGGGACCACCTCCGCCGGACCGCCCTGCGCGACCGCTCGCCGCTCGACGGCGAGGCGAGGCGTCGGGTCGCCGTCGAGGCGCTCGGGACGATGCGCGACGTGGCGTCCGTCGAGGCGCTGGCGCGGCGGCTCGCCGAGGACGAGGCGACCTCGGTCCGGAGCGCGGCCGCGGCGGCGCTGGGGAAGGTCGGGGGCGCGCCGGCGCGGTCGGCGCTCGAGGCGGCGCTCTCCGATCCGGAGCCGACGGTCCGGCTGGAGGCCCTCCTCGCCCTCGACCGCCGCGCGGACGAGGCGGCGGACGACGAGTCGGCGGCGGCCGCGCGCCTCGCGGCCGCCCGTACCCTCCTCGCCGACCCGGCCTGGTCGGTCCGGCTCGCCGCCGCCCGGTTGCTCGGCGATCACCGCGACCCGGAGTCGGTCCCCGCCCTCCTCGCCGCCCTCCTCCGCGAGGTCCCGCTCGAGGAGGGGACGCGCCGCCGGGTCCGCGCGGCGATCCGCGACGCGCTCGGCCGCCTGACCGGCGAGGACTTCCCCGCCTCTCGCCCGGACGAATGGGTCGCGTGGTGGAGCGAGCACGCCCCGACGTTCGCCTTGGAGGAGGCCGGCGACCTCCCCGCGATCGCGCCGGAGCAGGGGGCTCGCTTCTTCGGCATCCCCGTCGAGGCGGACGAGGTCGTCTTCCTGGTCGACGTCTCCGGGTCGATGGAGCGGTCCGCCACCGGCGCCCCGAGCGGCCCGTCCCGGCTGTTCGTGGCGACCCGCGAGCTCCGCCGGTGCCTCGAGTCGCTCGAGGACGGCACGCGCTTCAACGTGATCCTGTTCCACGAGCGGATCGTCCCGTTCCGGACCGAGCCGGTGGAGAAGACGGCCGAGTCGGTCGCCGCGGCGCGAGCGTTCGTCGAGGGGGCCGAGCCGCGGGGCGGGACGAACCTGTTCGGCGCGCTGGAGTTCGTCCTCGGCCGCGACGACGAGCGGACGTCCCGGCTGATCGGCCGGGACCTCGACACGGTGGTCCTGCTGACCGACGGGAAGCCGTCCCGGGGCCCGATCCTCGTCCCCGACGAGATCCTCCACCAGGTCGAGGAGCGGAACCGAGGGCGCCGGATCGCGATCCACACGGTCACGGCCGGGGTGTCCGATCCGTTCCTGGAGAGCCTCGCCCGGCGGAACTTCGGGGAGCACGCCTCCCTGGGCGACTGAGCCTCCCGCCCCGCCCTCCCGCCGGCCCGGGCGGGGCCGCGACCCCGGCAGCAATTGCGCGCGCGCCCTTGAGCGCGGCTCGGCGACGTGTTAGCTTCCCGGGTTTGCCGTCTCCAGACGAAACCCGAGCACGAGAATGCCCGCCATGAGTTCGACCGCGGCCCAGAACGTCTCCAAGGCCGGACGCTACCTCACCCGGCTCCGCAACTTCGGCATCATGGCCCACATCGATGCCGGGAAGACGACGATCAGCGAGCGCGTCCTCTTCTACTCGGGGAAGGCCCACAAGATGGGCGAGGTCCACGACGGCGCCGCCACGATGGACTACCTCGCCGAGGAGCGCGAGCGCGGCATCACGATCACGTCGGCCGCCACCACCTGCGAGTGGAACGGCTACGTGATGAACCTGATCGACACCCCCGGCCACGTCGACTTCACGGCCGAGGTCGAGCGGTCGCTCCGCGTCCTCGACGGCGCGGTCGCGGTGTTCGACGCCGCGGAGGGGGTCGAGGCGCAGAGCGAGACGGTCTGGCGCCAGGCCGACCGCCACGAGGTCCCGCGCATCGCGTTCATCAACAAGATGGACAAGATCGGCGCCGACTTCTTCGAGGCGGTCGCGTCGATCCGCGAGCGGCTCGGCGCGCGGCCGGTCCCGCTGCAGATCCCGATCGGCAGCGGTTCGCAGTTCACCGGCCTGATCGACCTCGTCCAGGAGAAGGCGATCACCTACGACATCGAGTCGGCCGGGGCGAAGTTCGAGGAGATCGAGATCCCGGACGAGCTGAAGGAGGAGGCCGCGTACCACCGGCACCAGCTCCTCGAGGTCGCCGCCGAGTTCGACGACGCGCTGATGGAGAAGGTGATCGAGGACGAGCCGGTCACGGTCGAGGAGCTGAAGGCCGCGCTCCGGAAGGGGACGATCGCCACGCAGATCTTCCCGACCCTCCTCGGCACCGCGCTCAAGAACAAGGGGATCCAGCGGCTCCTCGACGCGATCATCGACTACCTCCCGTCGCCGCTCGACCTCCCGCCCGTCGAGGGGACGAACCCGGACTCGGGCGAGAAGGAGGAGCGGCCGGACGACCCGAACGCGCCGTTCACCGCGCTCGCGTTCAAGACGATCTCCGAGAAGACCGGCGACCTGACGTTCATCCGCGTCTACTCGGGCGTCCTGCAGTCCGGCTCGACGGTCTACAACTCGACCAAGCAGAAGAAGGAGCGCATCGGGCGCCTCTACCGGATGCACGCCGGCGCGCGCGAGCAGATCGATGAGATCCGGGCCGGCGACATCGCGGCCGCGGTCGGCGTCAAGCAGACGGTGACCGGCGACACGCTGTGCGACCCGGACAAGCCGATCGTCCTCGAGTCGATCGACTTCCCGGACCCGGTCATCTCGATGTCGATCGAGCCGACCTCCCGCCAGGACCGCGACAAGCTCGGCGACACCCTCGCGCGCCTCGCGAAGGAGGATCCGACCTTCACGTACTTCACCGACCCGGAAACGAACGAGACCGTCATCGCCGGGATGGGCGAGCTGCACCTCGAGGTCCTGAAGAACCGGATCGTCCGCGACTACAACGTCGGGGCGACCGTCGGGGCGCCGCGCGTCGCGTACCGCCAGACGCTGCGGAACGCGGTCGAGGTCGAGGGGCGCCACGTCAAGCAGTCGGGCGGCTCCGGCCAGTTCGCGGTCGTGAAGGTCCGCTTCGAGCCGCTCCCCGGCTCGGGCGAGATCGAGTTCCACGACGAGATCCGCCAGGGCGCCGTCCCGCGCGAGTACATCCCGTCGGTCGGCCGCGGCATCGAGCGCGCCGCGGAGCTCGGCGGGAAGCACCGCTTCCCGTTCGTCGGGTTCAAGGCGGCGCTCTACGACGGCTCGTCGCACGAGGTCGACTCGTCCGACATGGCGTTCGAGACCGCCGGCCGGCTCTCGTTCAACCTCGCGTTCACGCCGGAGAACACGGTCCTCCTCGAGCCGGTCATGAAGGTCGAGGTCCAGACGCCCGAGGAGTTCCTCGGCGACGTCATCGGCGACCTCAACTCCCGCCGCGCCCGGGTGTCGGACGTCGACGCCCGCGCCCACCTCCGCGTCATCTCCGGCGAGGTCCCGATCGCCGAGATGTTCGCCTACTCCTCCCGCCTCCGCTCCCTCACCCAGGGCCGCGGCACCTACTCCATGGAGCCGCTCGGCTACGAGCCGGTCCCGGTGGAGACCGCGAAGCGCGTCTACGAGGAACGCGCGAAGTAGGGGAGGAAGCAGGGGAGAGCAGGGG
>JAUIEL010000841.1 GCA_030428825.1 bacterium | reverse complement strand
CTCGACAGGACGGTGGCGCACGACAGCCGCCCGTTCATCCGGTCCCTACCGCATTCCCCTTCATTCCATGGAATCGGGTGAGGAAGTCCGGAGCGGGCGAGGCGGGGCCGGAGAAGGGACGAGGCTCCGAGAGCGACCCCGCAGCGCGACTCGAAGACGCGCGGAGACCATCCCGGACGCGACGCGCGAGGACGTGAGCGGGTCGGAGAGCTCGTCCCTTCTCCGGCCGCCGCCGTTGCGATCGCGCAGACCCATCCCGAATGCGTTCCTCGCCCCGCGCGCAGCGGCCTACTTCCTCGCGTCGCGGTGCTCCAGGTTCACCGCCCACGCCGGATCCCGCAGCGCCCTCGCCAGCCGGATCGACACCGCGACCGAGCGGTGCCTCCCGCCGGTGCAGCCGATCGCGATGTTCAGGTACGCCTTCCCCTCGCGGATGTACCGCGGGATGAGCGGCTTCACGAACCCCTCGAGCGACGCGAAGAACGTCCGCGCGTCGACGTCCTCGAAGACGTACGCGTCGACCTCCTCGTCCTCGCCGGTGCGCGGCTTCAGCTCGGGGACGTAGTACGGGTTCTTCAGGAAGCGGACGTCGAACACGAGGTCGGCGTCGAGCGGCACGCCGTACTTGAACCCGAACGACTTCACCGACACGACCAGCTTGGTGCCGACCTGGAAGACGGTCTGCAGGTGGTCGCGAAGCTGGTAGTGGTTGAAGTTCGTCGTGTCGATGATCATGTCCGCGGCGTCGCGCAGCTCTTCGAGGAGCGCGCGCTCCTCGCGGAGCCCGTCGGCGGCGGAGCGGTCGAGCGCCAGCGGGTGCGGCCGCTTCGTCTCGGAGAACCGGCGGAGCAGCACCTCGTCGGACGCCTCGAGGTAGACCAGCTCGGCCCGCGGCCCGTCCCCCTGGCGGAGGCGCTTCAGGACCGGCACGAACTGGGACAGGAAGTCCCGCTCGCGCACGTCGACCACGATCGCGACCTGGGGGACCGACTCGGCCCGCTCGCGGAGCACCCGGACGAGGTCCTCGAGCAGGACCGTCGGCACGTTGTCCGAGCAGAAGAACCCCATGTCCTCGAAGCAGTTCATCGCCGCGCTCTTCCCGGAACCGGAGAGGCCGGTGACGAAGACGAGGCGTTCGCGGGGTCTCGACGGGGAATCGACCATTTCTCCCGGAATCCTAGAGGGTCGGCCGTCACGCCATCCGATGAATCGAGCATGACGAGCGAGAGTCGGGACTACATCTTCGTGTGCACCGGGCCGACCTGCGGCGAGCGCGGGGGGAAGCTCCTCCTCCGCGCCTGGAAGGACTCGCTGGTCGAGCGGGGCGAGTGGGTGACGCGTCGCGTCGTCCCGGTCCAGTGCTTCGGCGAGTGCGCCACCGGGCCGAACGTCTGCGTCCACCCGCGCGGAGAGTTCCACGCCGCGGTCGACGCCCGCGAGGCGGAGACCGTCCTCGAGCGCCTCGTCGCCGCGATCGACGCCCCGAATCCCGCGGAATAGAGGTGGACTTCCGCCCGGCGGTCGGGAACCCTGGCTCCGCGCAGGAGCGCCCGGGGAGCCCGTTCGATGGACCGGCTGCGATCGACGCTGTTCGAAGCCAAGGCGCTGGAGGCCCGTCAGCAGGCGGACGACCTCCTGGCGCGGGGGACACCCCTCCAGCACGTCCTCTCGACGCTCCACGCCGCCGCCGCCTGCGTCCATGATGCGGAATCCGGCCCGGGCCCCGACGCGCCGGGCGCCGCCCAGGGCCTGACGCTCGTCTACGCCTTCGACCGGAGCATCGGCGACCTCGAACGGCTCGACCTCCTCCGGCCGGCCCTCCACGCGGTGATCGATCGCCTCGCCGCGCTCCCGTTCGCCCCGCTCGAGCCCGCGGCCGTCGGCGATCCGGACGTCGCCTCCCTCCCCCAGGCGTGGGAGGAGCGGGACGTCCCACGCCTGGCCGGCGCGCTCCGGGCGCTGGAGGAGCCTCGGACCGAGCGCGCGGCCCGCGTCGCGCTGATCGAGGTGACGCGCCGCGCCGCCGGACCGTTCGGGCACCGCCTGGTCGACGCCGCCGCGTTCCTGCGCGGGTTCGAACGCTCCGCCGCCCACGACCGGGCGGTCCTCGCGCACGCCTACGCGCGCGACCTCTGCCGGCGCGGCGCGGCCGACCCGGTCGAGGCGGACGATCCGGCGCCGCTCCCGGGGACCGCCGCGGCCGGCCGCCTCCTCTCGCACCTCCGCTCGTTCCACCGGCCGGCCGCGCTCGCCAGCCTCGAGGCGCTCGTCGACGGGGGCCGCGACGAGGAGGCGCTCACGGTGCTGGTCCAGCGCTCGGAGGAGCACGCCGGACCGCGCTGGCACCACCTCCTCCTCGCCGACGCCGTCCACGCGACGTTCCCGCTCCTCGGCGACGCGCGCGCCGAGCTCCTGCGGACGCTGACCGGGCGGCTGCTCGGCTCCGACCCGACGACCCGCCTCGTCGAGC
>JAUIEL010000840.1 GCA_030428825.1 bacterium | reverse complement strand
CGGACGAGCCCGTGAAGCTCGGCGGCGGCGACGCGGGGCCGACGCCGTACGACTACCTCCTCGGCGGGCTCGGCGCGTGCACGTCGATGACCCTGCGGATGGTTGCGTCGCGCAAGGAGTGGCCGCTCGAGGGGGTCCGCGTCCGCCTCCGCCACTCGCGGATCCACGCCGACGACTGCCGGAGCTGCGACGAGTCGACGACCGGGAAGGTCGATCGGATCGATCGGGAGATCGAGCTGATCGGCGATCGGCTCACGGACGAGCAGCGCGCGCGGCTGATGGAGATCGCCGACCGCTGCCCGGTCCACCGGACGCTCGAGAACGCGAAGGAGATCGTGACGACGCCGCGCGACGGCTGAGCGGACGATCCGGACGGATCGGTCGACGACCAGTCCGTTGAAGAAGTGCGGTGGGTGCGAGGAGCCGCCGCAGCCCCGCATGACTTCTTCGACGGGCTGCTACGTCGGTCGCGTCATCATCACGAGGAGGACCAGCTTCTCCGCGCCGTCGTTCCGGACGCCGTGCGCGAGGCCGGCCGGGAAGACCGTCACCTCGCCCGGCCGGATCGGGTGTTCGGCGTCGCCGATGGTGACGATCCCCTCGCCGGAGAGGCAGTGGACGACCTTGTCGGCGTCGTCGTGGACGTGGACCTTCTGCGCCTGTCCGGGGAGGAGGCCGTGGACGTCGACGAACATCCGCGGCGAGTCGAACAGGTTCTCCTTCTTCATCTTCTCGGGCGAGAAGGCGGCCCGGGAACGGGCGTCGGTCGGGTTCACGAGTCGTCCCTCCATTCCTCGGCCGCGGCGTCGAGCGGGCGGCGGTCGTCGAAGCCGGTGTCGACGTGGTGCCAGTGCGTGATCGCGGACTCGCCGCGGCGCCAGCAGAGGAAGACGAGGACCCCCTCGTGGACGCCGTAGAAGTCGACGAGCGCCGGGTCGAGTCCCTTCAGGACGCCGCCGAGCTCTCCGATCCGCTGGCTCTCCCGGTTGAACTCCTCGGTCTCGTTCGAGAGCTGCTCGACCAGCGAGACGTACTCGCGGTGGTCCTCGCACTCCTCGCCCTGGAGCGCCTGTCCGTGGATCAGCTCGAGCGCGTTGATGCGGATCTTCGTGCGACGCATGCGCCGCTGCATCTCCTCGAGGCGGTCGAGGATCGTCTCGAGGTCGGCGAGGAGGGCGTTCGCCTCCTCGGGGGTGTGGACGCGGGGGCCGGGCATGCGGTTCAGCCGATCAGGCGGGTCAGGAATCCGAGCGAGCCGTTCGCCGCGGTGCCCGCGAACGAGAAGAGCATCGGACCGAGCTTGAAGAAGACGACGAGGAACAGGAGGAGGGAGAAGTTCGCGAAGTTCGGGTGCCGGATCAGCCGCCGGAACCCGGCGGAGTACGTCGCCAGGACGGTGGCGCCGTCGAGGGGCGGGAGCGGGAGGAGGTTGAACAGCGCGAGGGCGATGTTCAGCATCAGCCCGAGGAAGAAGAAGTCGGCGAAGCGGTCGTAGGTCGCGCCGCCGCCGAACCGCATCCAGAGGGCGCCGGCGACGAGGCAGAACGCGGCCAGGAGGAGGTTCGTCGCCGGGCCGGCGAACGCGACCAGCGCGTCGTCCTTCGCCCGGCGGAAGCGGGACGGGTCGACCGGCATGGCGCCCCAGGCGATGCCGACGAGCGCCAGCGCGGCGAGCGACATGCCGCCCATGTGGACGAGCGGGTTCCAGGTCATGTGGCCGGTCATCTCGGGCGTCGGGTCGCCGCAGCGGAGCGCCGCCCAACCGTGCGCGAGCTCGTGCAGCACGACCGAGAAGACGACCCAGAAGAGCCACGAGACGACGTACGCCGGCCCGTAGTGGTCGTAGAACACCTGCACCCACCAGCTCATCCCGCCAGCGTAGCGATCCGCCGGACGATCTGGTCGAATCCCGTCCCATGGCGCGACGACGACGCATCGAGCGATCGGGCTGGCGGCACTGGCTCGGTCTGCTGCTGATCGTGAACACGCTGCCGATGCTCGCGCTCGGCTACGTCGGCTGGCGGGTGTCGAAGGGGGACACGACCTGGGGGGAGGTCCTCCCGCCGGGGCTCCGGCAGCACGGACTCTGGCTCTGCATCTGGATCGCGGCGCTCGGGCTGCTGGCGTGGGTGCTGATGCCGGGGGCCGGCGCCGGGGCGCGGCGGCTGCACGCGGCGCTCCAGGCGGCCGGGGCCCCCGGCCGCGGCGCCGGCCGCCGCTTCCTCGACGCCGTCCTCTGGCTCCCGAGGCAGCTCTTCTTCTTCGTCTTCTTCCTGCTCCGCGGCGTCTTCTTCCTGGCCAGTCTCGCGACCCTCCTGCTGATCGTCCTCTCGATGATCCGCCTCGCGAAGCCGGAGTTCCTCGCCGAGGATCCCTTGCTCGCCTTCACCGGTTTCAGCGACGGCGACGCCGTCAACCACGCCGTAACCGTTGGCGTGACCTTGTTTGAAGCAGCCGATTTAACCGGATTCAGTG
>JAUIEL010000839.1 GCA_030428825.1 bacterium | reverse complement strand
CGGCGAACCGCTCGCGGACGCGGGCGTCGTACGGGGCGCGGACGGTGCACCGCTCGAGGTCGAGCCGCGCGCGGGCGAGCGCCGCCGCCGCCTTCGCCTCGGCGGCGCGATCGGCGTCGAGCGTCGCCGTCACCTCGACCTGCCGCCACTCGAGCTGGAGGACGCCGCGGGTCAGGGAGGACCGGAGCCGACGCCGCTCGTCCCGCTCCTGCTGCGAGAGCGTGTCGTCCCCCGAGAGCGCCTCCGCGCGCTCGAGCTCCCGCTCCGCGACGGCGAGCTCCTCGCGCGCCACCTCGAGCTGGTCGGCGACCGCGACGAGCTCCCGCTCCCGTCGTTCCCGGACGGCGGTCGCCTGCGCGAGGTCCGCCGCGGTGCGCGCGACCTCCTGCTCGTGGTCGCGCGGATCGAGCCGGACGACCTCGTCCCCCTCGGCGACCGACGTCCCGGCCTCGAGCCCGGGCGCGATCCAGACGACCGTGCCGGTCACCTCGGCCGCGACCTCGGTGGTCCGGAGGGCGCGGGCCCGGCCGTACCCGACGAGCGTCTCCCGGAACGGACCGCGCGTGACGCGCACGCAGCGGACCGCGGCGCGGGGGATCTCCTGTTCGACCCGCTCGGGCGGGCGCTTCAGCGAGGCGAGCGCCCGGAAGGCCGCCCGCGCGACGACGAGGAACGCCAGCGAGAGCAGCACCGACACCGCGATGCGCCACTTCGTCGACTTCTCGATCGCCATCCGGACACCTCTCCGACACTCGGTCGCATCGTACGCCGCCGCCGCGCCGAGGCGAGCGCCCGAACCGGCGAACGGGGGCGGCAGATCGTCACAGCGACGGCGCGCGGATCACGACGCGGGGGTGGGCTCGTCCCCGGCCTCTTCGGAGGGCTCCTCGCCCTCCTCGGTCGACGGGGGGCGGAGCACCAGCGCCGCGTGCCCCTTCCGGCGGGTGTCGGTCCGGGCCGTCCGCAACCCGGCGCGGCGGGCGACCTTCTTCAATCCCTCGACCTGGCCGACCCCGACCGAGAGCATCAGCGCGCCCCCCTCGGCCAGCGCCGCGGCGAGCGTCCGGAGGGTCGTCTCGAGCGCGGCGCGGCCCTCCTTCCAACTGGGGTGGCCGATCACGAGGTCGTAGCCGCCGGTCTCCCGCGCCCGGTCGGGGAGCCACGACAGCGAGGGGTGCGGCGGCGCGAGGCCGGCCTCGACCCGGTCCGCCAGCCCCCAGTCCCGCAGCGTGTCGCCGAGGTTCTGGCGCGCGACGGCGAGCGAGAGCGTGTCCCGCCCCGCGAGGTGCACCACGGCCGGCTCGCGACGGTGCGCGAGGAGCGCCGCGAGGAAGCCGTGGTTCGGGTTCAGCACGCAGATCCGCTCGACGCCGGGCGACGGCGGGACGCGCTGCTGCGCCGCCTGCACGAGGAGCGGGGTCCGGTAGTGGAGCGAGTCGAACTCCTCGACGTCGTGGACGGCGACGTGCGGCATCGGCTTCGCGCCGCGGAACGTGATCGACGACGGCGCGTCCTCGCGCCGCCACGCCCGGAGCGCGTCGCCGCCCGCGAGGTCGGGGAGACCGTCCGGGAACCGCCAGTGGAGGGCGCGGTGCTCCTTCCCGACGCTCTCCTCCGTCGTCTCGATCGGCCCGTGGAACTCGGCGAAGTCGCGCGCGAGCGCGTCGATGGTGTCGGTGAGCGGCGTGACGTGGACGAACGCGACCGTCCCGCCGGGGCGGAGGAGGTTCGCGGCGCCGAACAGCAGCTCGCCGAGTCCCTCCGCGCCGACCTTGGCCGGGACGTTCGAGACGATCAGGTCGAACGGCTCCGCGCGCGCGGCGCGGACCGCCGCGTAGCCGACGCCGGCCGGGAGCACCGAGAGCTGCGGACCGCTCGGGTCGAGGTCGTTCGCGGCCGCGTTCCGCCGGGCGACGGCGCACGCCAGCTTGTCCCGGTCGGCCAGCACGACCTCGACCGTCCCGCACGGCATCGCCTTCGCGATCGCGAGCCCGATCACCCCGGCCCCGCACCCGAGATCGAGCACGCGTAGCGGCCGCCCGCGCTCCTCGGCCAGCACCGGCGCCTTCGCGAGCGTCCGGAGCAGCCGCGACGTCCCGACGTCGAGCGCCGCCGAGGAGAAGAGGTCGTGCGCGGTGTGGAACCGGATCCGCGTGCGGCGGAAGTCGAACGACCGCTCGTGCGCGAGGAAGGGAGTGACGGCTGAGGTGGCGGAAGACGGCATCGTGAGGATGGTACACGGCTGCGCCGGGCTTGGGCCAATGCGCTGCGCTGGGCTGGTGATGCCACTGCGCGTGGAGCGAGGGGCCGCTGCGCGAGGCTGGGGTCGCTGCGCGAGGCTGTCAGACCGCTGCGCGAGGCGAGGTCCACTTCGCGTGGAGCGGCGTACCGCTGCGCGGGGCGTACCGCTGCGCGCGGGGCGGTGAACGCGTACGGGAGGGGAGGGGGCGTTCGCTGACGGCCCGGCCCCTCGGGG
>JAUIEL010000838.1 GCA_030428825.1 bacterium | reverse complement strand
CGGGTCGACGGCGGCGAGCGAGGGGGCTGACGCGTGCTGTTCACCGAGCTCCGCTTCCTCGCGTTCTTCCTCGTCGTCTTCGCCGTCCACTGGGCGTTGCGGTGGAACGGGGCGCGGAAGCTCCTGCTGCTCGTCGCGAGCTACGCCTTCTACGCCGGCTGGGACTGGCGCTTCCTGTCGCTGATCGTCGCCTCGACGGTCGTCGACTTCGCGGTCGGCGCGCGGCTCGGCCGGACCGAGGGGACGCGGGCGCGCCGGGCCCTCCTGGCGCTCAGCCTCGTCGTGAACCTCGGGCTGCTCGGGTTCTTCAAGTACTTCAACTTCTTCGTCGACTCGGGCGCGGCGTTCCTCTCGTGGCTCGGCCTCGAGGTCTCGCCGTCGACGCTCTCGATCGTGCTGCCGGTCGGCATCAGCTTCTACACCTTCCAGACGCTGAGCTACACGATCGACGTCTACCGCCGGAACCTCGAGCCGGTCCGCTCGCCGCTCGACTTCGCGCTGTTCGTCGCGTTCTTCCCCCAGCTCGTGGCGGGTCCGATCGTCCGCGCGGCGCACTTCCTCCCCCAGCTCGCCGCGCTCCGGCGGTTCGCCGACGTCGACGTCCGCGCCTGTCTCACGCTCTTCCTGTTCGGGTTCGTCAAGAAGGCGTGCGTCGCGGACCACTTCGGCATGGTCGTCGACCGGGTGTTCGAGGACCCGACCGCGTTCGCCGCGGGGGCGAAGTGGCTGGCGCTCTCCCTCTACACCGCGCAGATCTACTGCGACTTCTCCGGCTACAGCGACATGGCGATCGCGACGGCGGGGTTGCTCGGCTACCGGCTGGCGCTGAACTTCGACTTCCCGTACCTCGCCACGAGCGTCACCCGGTTCTGGCGGCGGTGGCACGTCAGCCTCTCGTCCTGGTTCCGGGACTACCTCTACATCCCGCTCGGTGGGAACCGGGTCTCGACGGTCCGGACCGGGGTGAACCTGGTGACCGTCTTCTTCCTCTGCGGCCTCTGGCACGGAGCGAGCTGGACGTTCGTGGTCTGGGGGCTGTTCCACGGCGGGTTCCTGGTGGTCGAGCGGTTCGTCGCGCGACGGCGGGCGCGAGACGGCTCGGCGGGGGGCGGGCGCGGCGCGTGGATCGGCCTCCCGTACACGCTGCTGGTCGCGATGATCGCGTGGGTCTTCTTCCGGGCCTCCGACCTCACCACCGCGATCGCCTACCTCCAGGGGCTCGTCGGACGGGGCGGCGGAGAGGGCCCCTCCCAGGCGGTCGACGGGACGTGGTGGTGGATCGTGCTCGCCGGCTTCGCCGTCGTCCACGCGGTCCTCGGGACGACGCGGCTGAAGGAGCGGATCGATCGCCTCCCGCCGCCGCTCTTCGCGGTCCTCTACGGCGGGGCGGTGGCGCTGGCGCTGCCGTTCGCGGCGGCCGGCTACACGCCGTTCATCTACTTCCAGTTCTGACGCTCCGCCTCAAGTTCCTCCCCCTCTCGTTCCGACAGCATCGAGAACGACGAACGGGAAAAGGGAACCGGTCCCGGCCCCGGTGCGGGACCGAGGTGGAGGATCCGCATGCAGCGCAATCCGACGCCGACGAACGTCGGCCGGCGCAAGGTGATCGTCGCCTGGGGAGTCCTGGTCGTCGCCGGGTTCGCGGCGCTCGGGGCGTACCAGCACCGCCCGGGCGCCGTCGGGGCGATCCCTCATCACTGGCCGGACGACGTGGGGCTGTCGCGTTCGTCGGTCGGGCCGACCGTCCTCTTGTTCGCGCATCCCCGCTGCCCGTGCACCCGGGCGACCCTCGAGGGGCTCGACCGCGTGGTCGCGCAGGTTCCGAACTCGAACCACGCGATGACGGTGGTCTTCTTCCGACCGGACGGCGCCGACGAGGAGTCCTGGCGGACCGATCTCGTCGAGCACGCGGAGCGCATCCCCGGAGTCGAGCTGGCGATCGATGACGGGGGTGAACTGGCGGCGCGGTTCGGGGCCCGGACGTCCGGGCAGGTCGTCGCCTACGACGAGGAAGGGCGCCTCCGGTTCCGCGGTGGGTTGACGCCGTCGCGAGGGCACGCGGGCGACTGCGCGGGAACGGACGCGCTCCTGAGTCTCTTGCGGGGCACCAGCACGGAGGTTCCGCCGGTGCCGGTCTACGGCTGCGACCTTCTCGGATCGGAGGCCGGCATTGATTGCCCGCGCTGAAGAGCTGTACGCCGATCGCGAGCGGCGCCTGCACGTCGCGACCGACCGACTCTTCACCGTCCTGATGATCCTCCAGTGGGTCTTCGGCGTCGTCTGCGCCGTGTTCGTCTCGCCCCGCACCTGGCTCGGGGCGGAGAGCGCCACCCACGTCCACGTCTACGCGGCGGTCTTCCTCGGCGGCCTCCTCGCGGCGCTGCCGGTCTGGATGACGCTCCGGTACCCCGGGAGCGTGTCGACCCGGTTCGTGGTCGCCGCCGCGCAGGCCCTCTTCTCGGCGCTCCTGATCCACCTCACGG
>JAUIEL010000082.1 GCA_030428825.1 bacterium | reverse complement strand
CCCAGCGCGCGATCGCCGCCGCCGCGATCGGCTTCTCGCGCCTGAAGGAACCGAACGACCCGGACGAACGCCGCCGGTTCCTCGAGCGCTGGCCGCAGGTGTACGAGCGCGCGGTCCCGCTCCTCGTGCGGCAGCTCGACGCGCCCGAGTCGTACGTCGTTCAGAACGCGCTGCTCGGGCTCTGGAAGCTCGGCGACCCGAAGACCCCGCTCGAGCCGCTCCTCGTGCTGGTCGACTCGCCGGACGCCGAGGTCCGGGCGATGGCCGTCCTCGCCCTCTCGACCGTGCTCACCCCGGAGACCGGCGAGCTGGCGATCTCCGCGCTGATGAACGCCCTCCACGACGGCAGCCCGAAGGTCCGGAACCACGCGGTCACCGCGGTCGGGAACATCGCCCACCCGAACGCCGCGGGCCGGCTCGCCCAGCTCCTGAACGACCAGTACATGCTGGTGCAGGCGAACGCGGCGCGCTCGCTCGGGCTCCTCGGCAACCCGCGGAACATCGAGTTCCTCCTGGTCCGCCTCGAGACGCTCGAACGGACGAAGCCGTCCGGGAAGCACCGTCCGGTCAGCGGCCTCGACCAACGACGGGCGCTCGTCGCGCAGCGGATCATCGGTGCGCTCGAACGGCTCTCCGGCGAGTCGTACGGCGACGACGTCGAGGAGTGGCGCAAGTGGTGGGACGAGCAAGGGCGCCGGGCGTCGGCCGGATGAGCCGGCCGGGACCCGCTCGGGGATGAGCCGGGACGACCGCCGGCGCTGGGACGAACGCCACCGGACGGACGGCGCGGCGGCCCCGAACGCGACGCTCGCCGCCCTCCTCCCCCGACTCCCGCGATCGGGACGCGCGCTCGACGTCGCCTGCGGCGCCGGGGCGAACGCGGAGCTCCTCGTCCGTCGCGGCTTCCGCGTCGACGCCGTCGACGTCAGCGGCGAGGCGCTGCGACGCGCGCGGTCGCGGGTCGACGACCGCTCGCTCGTCCCGATCCAGATGGACCTCGACGCGCCGGCGATCCGGGACGGCGCGACGTGGGACCTCGTCGTCTGCGTCTCGTTCCTCGAGCGAGCGCTCCTCGACCGGCTCGCCCGCTGGGTCGCTCCCGGCGGACACCTCTTCTTCGAGACGTTCCACCGCGGCCACCTCGCGGGGCGACCGCACTTCCGTCCCGAGTGGGTGCTGGAGCGCGACGAGATCCGGACCCTCTTCCCGACGCTCGAGCCGCTCGCACGCGGCGAGACGGACGTCCGCGCGTTCGTGCTCGCGCGCGCTCGCTGACCGGCCGCTCGAGTCGGCGGGCGGAGGCGGACTGCTATGATCCGCCCTCCCCCGTCCGGAGACTCCGCCATGGGTCGCTCGCTCACGTCCGCCAAGGCCGCCGTCTTCACCGAGTCCGTGATCCGGGAGATGACGCGGCTCGCGAACCTCCACGGCGCCGTGAACCTGGCCCAGGGGTTCCCCGACTTCCCGGCCCCCCCCGCGATCAAGGAGGCGGCGAAGCGGGCGATCGACGGCGACCTGAACCAGTACGCGATCACCTGGGGGTCGAAGCCGCTGCGGGACGCGCTCGCCCGCCGGATGGCGTCGTACAACCGCGTCGAGGTCGACCCGGAGACGATGGTCACCGTCTGCTGCGGCGCGACGGAGGCGATGATCTCCGCGCTGCTCGCCACGGTCGACCCCGGGGAGGAGGTGATCGTCTTCGAGCCGTTCTACGAGAACTACGGACCCGACTGCGTCCTCTCCGGCGCGACGCCCGTGTTCCACCGGCTCGAGCCCCCCGACTTCGCGATCGACTTCGACGCGCTCGCCGCGAAGTTCGGTCCGAGGACGAAGGCGATCGTCATCAACACCCCGAACAACCCGACGGGGAAGGTGTTCACGCGCGAGGAGCTCGGCCGGATCGCGGAGCTCTGCCGGGAGCACGACTGCCTGGCGATCACCGACGAGATCTACGAGTACATCCTGTACGACGGCGCCGAGCACGTCTCGATGGCGAGCCTGCCGGGGATGGCGGACCGCACGATCACGATCTCCGGCCACTCCAAGACGTTCTCGGTGACCGGGTGGCGGATCGGTTGGTGCGTCGCCGCGCCGCCGATCACGGCCGCGATCCGGAAGGTGCACGACTTCCTGACCGTCGGGGCGCCGCACCCCTTGCAGGCGGCCGCGGCCGAGGCGCTCGCGTTCGACGACTCGTTCTTCGAAGGACTCGCGGCGCAGTACCAGCGGCGGCGCGACCACCTGCTGGGCGGCCTGCGAGAGATCGGCTTCACGCCGACGGTGCCGAAGGGCGCGTACTACGTCATGGCCGGCTTCGAGGCGTTCGGCTTCGACCACGACGTCGAGTTCTCCCGCCACCTCGTCGAGGAGATCGGCGTCGCCGTCGTCCCCGGCTCGTCGTTCTTCGCCGACCCGGAGGCCGGACGCGGACTCGTCCGCTTCTGCTTCCCGAAGCGCGACGAGACGCTGGACGCCTGCCTCGAACGACTCCGGCGATTGGCCTGAGGAAGGAAGGAAGGAAGGAGAGGGCGCTGACGCGGAGGACCACGGACCGACCCGCGACCTCCGTCCGTACCGAACTCCCGCTCCCACCCGGGTGAACTCCCAGACTACGTCCCCCGATCCGCCGCGTCCCCGCTCCGCGCGAGCGCCCTCTCCTTCCTCTCGTTCCTTTCCTTCCTCTCCTTCCTTCCCTTCCTTCCCTTCCCCATCCACCACCCCAGTCGGTGGAACGGGAGCGTCCTCCGGAACGGTCCGGCCGCGGCGCGCACGGTCTCCTTCCATCCGTCGCCGGCGTAGGCTCTCGCGAAGCGGACGACGTCCGGGCCGACGCGATCGGGCGGGGCGTGCCCGAGTTTCACGGCGCTCCGGTAGAGCCGGGCGAGATTGCGGGCGGCGGCGGCGCGGGAGGCCGGTCGGATGCGGCTGTCGCCGAGGTCGAGGACGGCGACCGAACCGTCCTCGCGCACCAGCAGGTTGCGGAGGTTCAGGTCCTGGTGGACGACCTCCCCGTGCAGGCCGCGGACCGTGCGGCCGGCCGCGGCGAGGAGGGCGGTCCGGGCGCGCGGCGACGTCGCGGCGTGGAGCGCCTCGTCGAGGTCGCGGGCGTTCGGCACGAGCGGGATCAGCAGTTCGATCGTCACGAACGGGGAGTGGCGGAACGGACCGAGGGTCCGGGCCGCGACGATCGGCGGGGTGTCGACGCCGGCGCGTCGAAGCGTCTCGACGACGAGGATCTCCGCGTAGGCCCGGTCGACGGGCGCGGCCCGGCGGAGGAGCGGACCGAGCAGCCCGCCCCGCCGGAGCGGTTTCACGAGGAGCGGGAAGTCGATCCCCTCGATCTCGACGATCCGCAACGGACGCCGCCCCCCCTCCACGTCCCCGAGGTCCGCTCCCCACGCCTCGACCGGCGCGTCGTCGAGCAGGCCGGCCGCCTCGAGCGCCGGACGGAGGTCGTCCCGGGCGATCAGCCGGGACCGCCCGGACGACCGATCGGAGTAGCCGTCGGGGAGCGCGCGCAAGGCCATCGCGCCATGGTACGACCCGTCGGTGGCAATCGCCCGATCCGGCGGGGAGAATGAGGCGCGTGTCCGCGCGAGTCCTCTTCATCCGGTTGTCGGCGCTCGGCGACGTCGTGAACACGCTCCCGGCGTTCGCCGCGCTCCGCGCCGCCCGACCCGACGCGACCGTCGACTGGGTCGTGGAGGACCGGTGCGCCGACCTGGTCCGCCTCGTCGAGGGGATCGACCGGGTGATCGTCTTCCCGCGCCGCGCCCTGAGGGGGATCGGCGCGGTCGGGGCCGGCCTCGCCCACCGCGCGGCGCTCCGGCGCGAGCGGTACGACGTCGCGATCGACTTCCAGGGGAACCTGAAGAGCGGCCTCCACCTCGCGTCCTGCCGGGCCGCCGTCAAGGTCGGGCTGGCGCGGGCGAAGGAGGGGGCGCACCGCTTCGCGGACGTCCGGGTCGACGTCCCGGCGGGAGAGCATCGCGCCACGCGCGCGCTCCGTCTCGTGCAGGCCGCGGCCGGGCTGCCGCCGCTCGAGGTGGCGGACGACGGCTCGAGCGCGGCGAGCGCCCCTCCGCTCCGGGTCCCGCCCGAGGCGACGGCGGACGCCGAGGCGCGCCTGCCGTCCGTCGACGACGTCCCCACCGTCCTGCTCCACCCGGGGACCAGCGGTTTCGGGGCGTTCAAACGATGGCCGGCCGCCCGGTTCGGGGAGCTCGCCCGGCGCCTCCACGCGGAGGCCGGCGCCCGCGTGCGGGTGATCCACGGACCCGGGGAGGAGGCGCTGGCCGGGGCCGCGGCCGAGGCGGCGGCCGGCGCGGCGGAGGTCCTCCCGCCGCGGCACGGGCTCGCCGGGCTGGTCGCCCTCGTCGCGCGCGCCGACCTCGTCGTCGCCGCGGACAGCGGGCCGCTCCTCGTCGCGTCGCTGGCGGGGGCCGGCACCGTCGCCCTGTTCGGCCCGAAGGACCCCCGGATCTACGCTCCCCCGTTCGCCGGGAGCGTGACGGTCCGCCGGCCGCCGCCGTGCGCGCCGTGCTCGCTGCGGCGTTGCGCCGACCCGATCTGCATGACCGAGCTCCCGGTCGAGCCGGTCGCCGAAGCCGCGCTTCGCCGGCTGGCGGAGATCAGCCTCGCCCGAGCTCGGTGAGGATCTCGTCGCCGTACTCGCGCACGCGCCACGCCTCGAGCCCCGCCTCCTCGAGCCCCTCGACGTCGGTCGGCTCGGCGACGACGACGCGCAGCAGGAGGGCGTTCGGGATCACGCGCCCCGGCTCGACCCCGCGCTTCTCCGCCCGCCGGGCGCGCCACGAGCGGAGCCGGTCGAACCGCTCCTTCTGCGCCGGCTCGAGGCGATGCACGCTCGGCCCTTCCGACGGCTTCGGACGCGGCTTCGACAGCGGTCCGTGCTCGACGCCCCGCGCGACGGCGTCGAGGACCGCCTGCGCGTAGGTCCGCTTCATCCGGTCGGGGAGCCCGCGGAGACGAGCGAGGTCCGCGCGCGACTTCGGACGCCGACGCGCCAGCTCGACCAGGATCGCGTCGCCGCAGACCCGGAAGAGCGCCCGGTCCTCCTCCTCCGCGATCTCCTCGCGCAGGACGTACAGCTCGCGGAGGACGCTCCGGCCGACCGCGTTCAGGTCGCGGGCCCCGGAGAGGCGGAAATAGTCGTCCGGCGAGAACTCCTTCGGCGTGTGGACCACGTGCGCGACGCGCTCGAAGTCGGACTCCGCCTCCTCGACCCGTCCCTTGTCGACGAGCTCGTCGGCCAGGACGCGCATCAGGTCCTCGAGGTAGCGGACGTCGAGCGCCGCGTACTCGATCTGTTCGCGGCTGAGCGGGCGCTGCCGCCAGTCGCTCCGCTGGAACTTCTTCTCGAGCGTCACGTCGAAGTGGATGTCGAGCAGCCCCGCCAGCCCGGTCTTCGCGTACCCGAGGATCGAGGCCGCGGACATCGTGTCGAAGACGCCCTCGAACTCGAGGTCGCATTGCCGCCGCAGCAGGTCGACGTCGTTCTCCCCGGCGTGCAGCACCTTCACGATCGAGCGATCGACCATCACGTCCCGGAGGCACGAGAGGTCGGTCAGGGCGAGCGTGTCGAGGATCCACTCCCGCCCGAGCGCGCCGATCTGGAGGACGCAGACCTTCGTCTTGTAGGCGAAGTACGAGTCCTGCTCGGTGTCGACCCCGATCACCCGGGCCTCGGCCAGCCGGTCCGCGACCCGCTCGAGGTCCCGCGGACGATCGATCCACTGCACACGGCTCTTCGAACTCATCGGCCAGAGATCCCCCCGGAACCCGTCCGAGGATAGCGCCTCTCCCCGGAGGATCGCACCCTCATCAGGCCGGTTCGATCGACGCGCAGCCGCTGCGGAGCGGCAGCACCAGCCGCGTCGGCGGCGCCCCGCTGCGACGCCGCGGGACCTTCTTCGACTGGGCCGCGAGCGCCGGCGACAGGAGATCGAGCACGCCCCCCTCCCCCGCCGTCACGAACCGCAGGACCGCCCGCCGCGCCCCGAGCCGCGCCGCCGACTCGATCAGGACCGGCAGCTCCCGCGCCGGGTCGACCGCGCCCTCCCCGCCGTCCATCGGCCACCGCGACACCAGGAGCCCCCCGACGTGCTTCTCCACGTCGACGACCCCGATCGCGAACGCCCCCTCGAGCGACCCGGTCTCGAGCACCACGTGCTCCCCGCAGGAGACCTTCGACTCCCCCGGGACCACCACGATCCGCTCCTCCTCCCGAGCCGCCCGCGCCGCCCGGGCCGAGATGTCCGTACGCAACAAGAGGGAGACTCCGTGGGGGGGAATGGATGGGCACCCGGAGGAGTCATCGGCGGGGGGAGAGGGGAGCTTGAGGGCGAGAGACCGGGGACCGGACCGAGGGACGCGCAGCCGGGCCGCCGGTCTCGACTCGGTCATTCAGGGACGTACACGATCCTTCCGTCGTTCAGGCGATAGGCCATCCCGAGGCGATGCCCCTCGCCCACGCTCCGCCGACCCGTCTCGAGGAAACGCTCGACGGCATCGGTCGGATCCACACGGTCGCGCGGAGCGTGGGCGGCGGCGGAGGCCACCATCAGCGCGACGGCGAACACCATCGCCACGTCGAAGAGGTTCGCGACCGAGCCCAGCGGATCGTCCGCCTCCGCCTGGAGCAGGGTCGCGTAGCGGCGCCTGCGTCTCATCCCCTTGCTCCCTCCGACGAGGTCGCGTCCCGGCAGGCCACGACGTGCTCCAGAAGCGCCAGGTCCGCCGCGTACCAGTGCCGGCGTACGGTCGACACGGCCATCGCCAGCAGACCGACGAGAAGCCCCACGACCGTGGTCGTGAACGCGACCACGAGGGAGCGGGACATCTCGGCGACGTCGCCCTGGGACAGCGACACGAGGGCCGGACCCATCGGAATCAAGGTCCCCATCAGGCCCAGGATCGGGCCCGCCCGCCCCAGGAACGCGGTCCGCGCCACGGCGGCCGCGGCCGCCACTTCGCAGCCGCCGAGCAGCGCCTCCAGGTGCCGCGGGGACTCGTGCACGGCGCCGCCTTCGCGTGCGAACCGCTCCAGGAGTCCTTCGCCCGCCGGAGCGGCGAAGAACCGGTCGAGGGCGGCGCCGTGCTCCGGACCCGACGAAACGAGAGCCCCGCGCAGGGCGTCGCGACGCTCTCGATCTCGGCGACGCTCCAGGGCCTCGCGGAGGAAGCGTCCGACCTGCAGGAGCACCAGTCCGAGCAGGAGGAGCAGGAGCGCGACGACCGGCGCCAGCAGGACGCTGGAGACCCGATACAGACCATCGGCGACGACGTTCACGGACCGCACCTCCGTCGAGAGAAGAACCCGAGGCCCACCAAGGCGAGGGCCGCCGCAGCGGCGACGAGGGTTTGCCACGGGGACGGGGCAGGTGAGATCGACGAGGATTCCGCAGCCTCCGGCGCGATCTCGACTCCCTCGATCGTCTCCGGGTCCGCGCGTTCCTCCGCCGGCGGCGGCGCCTCCGGTTCCGGCCTTCCGGTCGCCGCCGCGGCGGCGACCGGAATGGCACCCGCGGTCGCGCCGACCTCCGACGCGTCCGCGGGCGCCGTCGCCGGGGTGGATGAGTCCGCTCGCGCGGTGGCCGCGCCGGCCTGGATCGCACGGACGTGCTCCTCCAGTCCCTCGTTCCCCGCCGTGAGAAGGCCGCCTCCGGCGCCGTGATCCGCCCGGGAGCGTTCCAGCACGCGAGCCAGATCGGCGAGGGACCGCGGGTCGGCATCCCACAGCTCCTTCCGATCCATCTCCAGCAGGGTCTCGCAGATGCCTTGCAGCGCCCACGGGTTCTCCTTCTCGAAGAACTCGCGCAGCCCGAGGTGGAGTCGGTCCCGCACGTAGACGTCGACCAGCTCTTCGAGGAACTCGTCCGGGACCGAGCCGGCGCGCGTGACCTGCCAGCCGTAGGCGTTCGACACGACGACCTTGAACTGGTCCGCGCCCGCGTACCCCTCCTTCATGAGGCCGCCGATCCACTTTCGGTTGAAGGCGCGCACGCGGAAGTCCATTCGCAACGCCTCCTCCGCCTCCACGAGGCGTGGTCGCTTCAGGTCGCGCAGGTCGGAGAGGAAGTATCTCGGCGGGGCGCCGTTCGCCTGTTCGATGGCCAGGGCCAGAGCGCCGCCGTGCTTCCACATGTACCGATTGGTCGTCGGACCGCGCGTCGCGTCCGACCAGTTCCGCATGACGTACTCGGAGCCGGTGATGGCGTCCAAGGCGGCCGACGGCGCCTCCTCGCCCCAGGCGCCCGCGGTGTACACGTGTCGCCAGTTTCGCAACTGGGCCCGACCGATCTCCTCCGGCCGATCCCAATCCCCGGACCGTTCGATCAGGTAGGACACGCTGGCGTCGTCGCCGTCCATGCTGGCGCCGTAGATGCGCGCCGTCGACAACACCTCGGCCCGCGCCGGGGAGACGCCCTCCGACACCAGCTCGTCGTGCCGCGCCTCGCTCGCTCGCCGCACCAGGTTGTCCGAGTCCGTCTCCGCGCTCGCCAGGCGCGCCGCGAGGTCCAGGAGTTCGAGCCGATCGGCGAGCATGTCGTTGTATCGGTTGCCGGAGCGGATGAACACGTCGAGGCGAGGACGTCCGAGCTCCTCTCGAGGCACGACGCGGACGTCGAGGACCTGGCCGTTGGGCTCTCGGACCGGCTCGCAGCCGAGCAGCCACAGGATCTGCGCCTCCATGACCCCGAAGTCGCGGAACGTGCTCATCGCCCGGAGATCGAATGCGATCTTCCGAGGCCAGCCGTCGTGCTCCGCGCGGTGCCGGGCGATGAGATCCTCGGCGAGCTGCTTGCCGACCGCCCAGGACTCGGGGGTCGGGACTTCGCGCGGGTCGATCAGGTACATGTTGCGTCCGGTCGGGACGGAGCGCGGGTTCCGGTCGGGCGAGTTCCCGGGACCGGGGGGCACGAACCGGCCGGACAACCCGGCGAGAAGGTTGCCGATCTCGTCGGACGTCCGCGAGAGGCCACGATCGATCGACGCGGCGTCCTTCATCCCGCGCGCCAACTCGTCCGGCAACTCGTCCGATGCCCCACCGAGGTCTCGCAAGGCCTCGAGCGGCGGCAGGCCGTGGCGCAGGTGGCGTCGCAGGAGAGACGCGGCCATCGCGCGCAGTCGACCCCGTCCGTGGTGGGCCGCGATCGGTCCCAGGCCTGGCGCCGCGTCGAGCGCCTCCAGGAACGGCTCGCCGACGCAATGCACGAGCCACGGAAAGCGGGCGTCGTCCTCCGGCGCTCGGCCCAGGTGATGCAACGAGACCGGAGTGATGTCGTCCTCGATGGCGTGCAGGTAGACGTTGAGCCGATCGATCTCCTCGTCGGTCAGGGGGAGAGCGTCCGGCCCCGTCACCAGCCCCAGGTCGGCGGTGAGGTTCTCTTCTTCCACCCTCGAGCGGAGGTTGCGGCGCAGGGTCTCACGCAGCACACCCGACTGCATCTGGGCGAATCGATCCACCTCCTGATGCAGCCGCGCCAGGCCGTCGGAGAGGCCCGCCTCCGTGGTGGGCGGCACGAGGTGGTCGACGAGCACCGCGTAGCTGCGGCGCCGGGCCAGGATGGACTCCCCCGTGTTGTTCTGCACCCACGGCTGCAGGTTCGGCACCCGGCCGATGACGACGTCCGACCAGTCGGTCCGGGCGAGCCCCACCGACTTGCCGGGGAGCAGCAACTCCGAGCCGTGCGTGCCGAAGTGCACCATTGCGTGAGCCCGGAAGCCGTGCTCGATCCAGAGGTAGGACGCCAGATAGCTGTGAGGGATCGGGGTGACCTTGTCGTGCGTCTGACGAGGGTCGTACGCCTCGCCGCGAAGCGGCTGTGGCAGCAGGACGACGTTCCCCAGGTCGACCCGCGGAACGACGATGGCGGGCTCGCCGTTCACCTGCACCACGTTGATCCGCCCGGGCGGCGGTCCCCAACGTTCCTCCAGCACGTCGCGCACGTCGGCCGGGACCCGATCCTCGTACCATCGTCGGTACAGCGACAGGGGAACGACCGGCACCTTCCCCTCGTCGGCCAGCCTCTGGGCCTCGCCCGAGTCGTTGATGCCGATCACGCGCCCGGTCTCCTGGGCCATGGCGATGAGTTCGTCCTCGTCCGCCGGCACGCGCACCCCGTATCCCCGGTCCTTCATCGCCCGGAGCACCGCCAGCACGCTCGGCGGAGCGTTGAGGAACATGCCCGTGGGGCTTCCGCGAAACAGGGAGGACCGGCTCGCCTCCCGGTCGTAGTACACGAAGGCGACGCGCTTCCGATCGTCAGGCGTGCGGCGAAGGCGAACGTGGTGAAGCGTGCGCTCCACGAGGCGCTCGACGCGGTCGGCGATGGGTGTGAACGCCTCGGCGCTCCCCCCGCCGTGCACGGTTCCGCAGGTCGCGAACGGTTCGATGCCGCCGATGAGCTCCTGCGTGACGCAATGGAAGACGACCTCGCCCGGCGCCAGGCCCTGAGGCGACTCTCGCCACTCGTCGATCGACTGCTTGCGGAAGAACGCGGACGTGAGGTGCGGCGCGCCCAGCTCCTCGCGGAACTCGAGGGGATCGCTGGAATGACAGGTGTGGATCACGGCCTCCGGAGCCAAATCCAGCATGAGCCTCCGGTACTCCTCCCGACGGCTGTCGATGGCGACGAACGCCATCGCTCCGCGACTCTCCAACGCCGCCACGAGGGCGGCGGCCACCGCGGGCTGCTGCAGCAGGTAATGGGTGGAATGGCACACGACCGCCACCCGGGGCGCGTTCTCCACGTCCACTCCGCGCCCACGCAGGTAGGCGCGCAGCGCGGCGCCGTCCTCGAACGGCTCGGGGCGGGAAGGGTGATGGACGGCTCCGATGAGCAGCGGCAACGGTTCGCCGAGGTCCACGTCGTTCCCCGACGCCAGGCCCGCCGCGCGGCGCAGCAGCTTCTCGAGGTTCTCCCGTCGCGGCTGGCGGTAGTAGGACGCCAGGTGTGGATCGACGGAGGCCAGGGGTCGACCCTCCCGGTCCGTCAGCTTCTCGCCGCTGCGGCTCAACGCGAAGAAGAGGGTCGGAGGTCGTTCCGCTCGCGCAGCCTCGACCGCGGCCAGCAGCTGCCTCCCGCTCTCCTCGCGCAGGTGCTGGAGGAGCACCACCCGATACCGGCCGAAGTCGGCCTCACCCGCGGCGATCACTTCGTCGGAGACGTACCCCACATCCACCCCGACCTCGTCGGCGAGGGAACGGAGGACGTCGTACGCGCCTCCGTGGAGCCCGACGAATCCGACGCGCACCGGCTCGGGGACCTGGTCGCCCGTGACGGCGACCAGGAGAGAGAGCAGCAGTTCGATCACGGGGGATCAGTAGATGAACGGGCTGACCGACGTGGAGAGGTACGGCGAGCCGGTCGGCGGCACGACGTAGTTCTGGAGGTGCGGCTGAAGTCCGAGCAGCGCCGGATCCTCCGGGACGGGCACGTCGAGATGGAGGATGCCGTTCGACGGGACGACCACGGGCAGTGAGACCGCGATGGTGCTGCCCCCATCGAGGAACAGGATGCCGGTCACCGGACCCAGGTCCACGTAGTCACCCTGCAGCGCGATGAGGGTGACCAACGCGGAGCCCGCGGGTGCCACCTGATGCATGCGCAGGTGGTTCCCCATCTTCATGCCGCGGCTGAACTCGGGCTCGCGGCCCTCGTAACTCAGATCTCCCGTGACGCAGTAGATGTGCGTCTCCGTACCGGTGTCGATGACCGTCGTGGAGGAAGACAGGTCGAGCTTGTTGATCGACGATCCGTGGAGCGAGACCTCGTCCCACCGGCTCGTGGGATGGCTGAACGCCCAGGCGCTGACGCCGTCGTCGACCACCGCCATGTGACGCTTCGTGCTTCCCGAGAGCGGTCCGGTCGACTGGATCGTGGCCCAACGGTTCAAGCGGCCGTCGAACGCGTGCGCGGTCGTGGGACCGTCGTGCACCAGGATGGCCGAACCGTTGGAGGGCGCGAGGAAGAACGACCCGCTGTTCTGGATGGGGAGGGACACCCAGGTCCCGTACCTCGCCGAGATGGCCTCGTAGCCGGCCGCATGAGGGATCAGCACTCCGGATCGGGTCACGGCGGGAGTCGAGGTCGGGGTGACCGCGGGCGCCGGCGTCCAGGCGTTGAGCATCGGCGAGTAGGCGTATGCCGCCGACGTGGAGATCCCCTCGGCGTAGGCGATCGCGTCGTTGGTGGTCACCAGGAAGGTGCCCGCGATGGGCGAACCGAAGTTCGAGAGCTGGCTGGAGAACGGCGTCACCCGCGTCGGTTCGACCACCAGCACGAAGTGGTAGTCGGTGACGAAGCTCGGCGACGTGACGCCCGCGAGGCGACGGAATTCCCCCTGGCCCGCGCCGTAGCACACCACATCGCCTCCGTCGGGGAAGGCGCCGACCATGGCGTCCACCCAGACGGTCGTGGGGGCCGCAACGATCGGCTCGGTCGCGAACTTGCCGGTCTGGGAGGAGAACCCGGCCGCGGTGTCGCTGGAGAACGCGAGAGCCACGCCTTCGGTCAGGTACGTGCTGCCCGTGTAGTTGAGCGCCAGGGTGTCCCAGGTGTTCTGATTGGCCGAGAAACCGCGGAGCATCCCCGGGCTGTGCGCGACGCCGAGCTCGCCTCCGTCGTTGACCTGGATGACGGCCTGGGAATCGGCCGCGATCGGCACGAAGGTGCCCCAGTGGGCGCTGAAGCCGTAGACCGTGTCGCCGTCTTGAAGGAGGCCACACAGGCGCCGAACGTCCATGTTCGGGTTCGGCTGCGAGAGGCTCAGCGGTACCCATTCGCCACGGAAGGAGGAGAATCCCCAGGCGTTCTTGCCGACGACCGCGAAGCTCATCCACGAGGACGTGGCCGGCCCGCTGACGATGAGCGCCGGAGCGGAGGTGACGAGGGTCTCGATCTCTCCGGTGCGAGCGCTGAACGCGTGCAGGGAGTTGCCGTCCTGCACCAGGGCGTAAGCGTTGTAGTGCTCGTAGAAGTCCGCGGTCGAGATGGGGACGGAACGCCACTGCTTCGTGACCCCCGAGTAGAAGTACGCCTCGGTGGCGCTGAGGTAGCTGGTCGTGGTTCCGGTGTTGTTGACGGCGGTCACGGCGTTCGTGATGAGCGGAAACGTCCGCCAGTTGTTGTGATCGACGGCGGACGCGGACGGGGTCAGAGCGGCCGTGGCCGCGATTCCGCACAGGATGGAGGCGATTCGCATGGGGTGGTTCCTCGGAGAGTCGTGCGCCGACGGAGCGAGGAACCTCGAGAACGACGCGAGAGCACGCGGCGTCCCGTGGCGCGATCCCGTCGCTCGCCCGGCGCTGAATCGTCTACAAACGTAGACAGAGCGCCCGGACCAACGACCCGGCGGCCGAGTGGTTCATCGAGTCACGAGAAAAAGCGGAAGCTTCGACCCGACGGGTGAGATCCGCGGCGAACCGGAAGGGGCACGGCGACGGAGGAGCGGTCCCCGAGAGCCGCAGGTCGGAGGCCGGGCCCCGGACGCCCGAGTCGAGACCGAGCCGGACGCGAGCGCGCTCCGGTCAGTAGTTGTCGCCGTACCGCTCGAGCGCGGCGTGCACCTTCGTCCCCTGCAGCGGCTTCCCCGCGCCGCCCTTGCCGGGGACCGCGGCCGCCGTTCCCTCGTCGCGGGCGTCGACGCGCCAGCGGTGGAAGGTCTTCCGGATGTACTCGAGGCGCGGCTTCAGCTTCGACTCCGGCGTGAGGAGCTGGTCGAGCTCCCACTTGAAGTCGTGGCGGTTCCCGCCGACGAGCTCGTACTCCTGCGACATGACGATCGCCTCCTCGGGGCAGACCTCTTCGCAGTAGCCGCACTCGATGCAGCGGAGCATGTCGATCTGGAACGTCTTCGGGGCGCGCTCGATCGGGCGGTCGGTCTCGGTGCCGACGATGTGGATCGCGATCGGCGGGCAGACGAACTCGCAGAGACCGCACGCGACGCACTTCGGGTTCCCCTCGGTGTCCTGGACGAGCACCGGCACGCCGTGGAACGAGGGGGCGGGATCGAGCTTCACCTCGGGGTACTGCCGCGTGATCTTCTTCTTGAAGATGTTCTTCACGGTGTACACGAGGCCGACGAGCACGGTCTTGAAGTAGAACCGCTCGCCGAGGCTGAGCTTGCGCTGCTTGACCAGGACCATCTTCTCGCTCCTCGCTAGCGGTCGCACTCGCCCATGACGAAGTCGATCGAACCGACGATCGCCACCACGTCGGCCACCGGGCGGCCGAGGCAGAGCGGCTTGATCGCCATCATGTTGACGAACGACGGCCCGCGCACGTGCGCGCGGTACGCCGACGTGTCGCCGTCGGACACCAGGTAGAAGCCGAGCTCTCCCTTGGCGGCCTCGATCGCCTGGTACGCCTCGCCGGCCGGCGGACGCATGTCGGTCACGATCTTGAACTGGTAGATCAGCTCTTCCATCGACGTGAAGACGCGATCCTTCGGCGGGAGGACGTAGCGGTAGTCGCGCGCCACGTGCTCGCCCTCGGGGAGCCCCTCGATCGCCTGCGCGATGATCCGGCCGCTCTGGCGCAT
>JAUIEL010000081.1 GCA_030428825.1 bacterium | reverse complement strand
ACCGGACAGATCGCAACGAACGTACGAACGGTCCTTCGGAGCCGACCATGACGCCGCCGGACGACAGAAAGTCTCGCTCCGTGCCCGCCGACGCAGGCGATCCGGCCGACGCTCCGGGAGCCGCAGCAGACGCCCGCTCGCCGGTCCCGTCCGCATCGCCGACCGATCCTCGCGGCGGGCACAGCCCCAACAGCAGTCGTTCCGCCGGGCCGAGCAGCAGCCACGACAACGACGGAGCCGCGGATCAGGAGCGGGCGGCGATCGGTTGGCACCACGACTCCTCCGCGACGATCGTCCCGCTGATCGAGGCGGTCCGCGCCTCCGACCGGGAGCTCCAGCAGGAGGAGGAGATCGAGGCGTTCGCGTCGGAACGCTCGGCCGAGGACCGGATCTCGGTCGGCCGCGACCAGCTCATCGAGTCGATCCTCTTCGCCTGCCAGGCCGACGTCGCCGAGCTCGGCATCGAGCTGATCGACGTCCGGATCCGCCGCATCGACTACAGCGCCAAGGTCCGCCAGTCGGTCCAGAAGCGGATGATCGCCGAGCGGAACCAGATCGCCGAGCGGTACCGTTCCGAGGGGACCGGGCGCGCGGCGGAGATCGAGGGGGAGAAGCGGAAGGAGCTGAAGCGGATCGAGTCGGAGTCGTTCCGCAAGGCCGAGACGATCCGCGGCGAGGCGGACGCCGAGGCGACGAGGATCTACGCCGAGTCGTTCGGCGCCGACCCCGAGTTCTACGCCTTCTATCAGACCCTCGACACCTACCGGCAGGCGCTCGTGAGCGGCGACACCACGCTCGTACTGTCGACGGAGAGCGAGCTGTTGAAGTACCTGAAGGGGGAGCAGGGGAGAGCAGGGGAGAGCAAGGGAGAGCAGGGGAGAGGCCGCTGACGCGGAGCCGGAAGGGGAACGAGAGCACCTGACGCTCCCGAGTTCGCTCGGTCGTCTCGAGCCCCGTCCGGTCCCCCGTCCCCGCGCCCGCTCCGCGCGAGCGCCCTCTCCCCTGCTCTCGTTGCTCTCCCCTGCTCTCCCCTGCTCCTTCTGCCCCCCATTCCTCCTCCCCAACCGTCGGTTTCAGGCTAGATTAGAGATCCGTACGGTCCCTCCGAGGGCCGGCGAGCCCGAACCCGGATCCCCTCCCCCACCCGCAAGTCCCGGCGCTGCTTGTGGATGGGGCACACCCGACGAGGCCTGCCTTGGCGAAGCAAAAGGTCGTGCTCTTCCTGCCGTCGCGCGTCGATCCCTCGATCGGCGACCTGCCGGCGGCGGACCTGATGCCGCTCGAGCTGCTCCACATCGCGAGCCCGGCCGAGGCGGCGGGGTACGAGGTCGTGGTGATCGACGCGATGACCGAGCCGGACTACGCGAACCGGGTCGTCGAGGAGTGCTCGGGAGCGCTCGCGTTCGGGTCGTCCTGCATCCTCGGATACCAGGTGTACGACGGGGCGGTCGTCGCGGAGAAGGTCCGGGCGAAGTACCCCCACCTCCCGATGTTCTGGGGCGGCTGGTTCCCCGGGTCGATCCCCGAGCTCTACCTGCGGAGCGGCTTCTGCGACGCGGTCTGCCACGGCCAGGGGGAGGTCACGTTCGTCGAGATGCTGAAGGCGGCCGAGGCGGCCGGCGGGCGGAACGGCGACGCGCTCCGGGGGCGGCTGGAGGAGGTCGACGGGCTGATCCTCTGGAAGGACGGCGACGTCCACTTCACGCCGCGGCGGAAGGTCGTCCACGTCGACGAGCTCCCCGAGCCGTCGTTCCATCTGATCGACCTCCAGAAGTACTACGACCTGAACGCGAAGACCGCGAACCTCGGCAGCCGGGTCCGGAACCGCCTGCCGCCTCCCGAACCGTATCGGTCGGGGACGCCGTTCCGCGGGCTGTCGTACTTCTCCTCGTTCGGCTGCCCCGAGCCGTGCGAGTTCTGCTGCTCCCCCGAGTTCGCCGGCCGGCGCTGGGTCGCGCTCGACCCGGACGTCCTCGTCCAGCGGCTGGTCGACATCCACAAGGAGCACCCGTTCGACCTCCTCCGCTTCCAGGACGCGAACTTCGGCGTCGCCGAGAAGCGGATGAAGCGGTTCTGCGAGGCGCTCATCGAGTCGGGGATCGACATCCAGTGGAACGGCACGATCGAGATCAAGCAGATCTGCCAGTACTCCGAAGAGACCCTCGACCTGATGGTGAAGTCCGGCTGCCACCTCACCTGGTTCGGCGCCGAGGCGTCGACCGGCGAGACGCAGAAGCTGATCCGGAAGAACATCAAGGAGGGGTGGACCGACCGCGCGATGGCGCGCATGCATGAGCGCGACGTCCAGTCCGGGCTGACGTACATCATCGGCTACCCCGGCGAGTCGGTCGAGTCGATGCGCGAGACGATCCACGAGGCGGCGGAGATGAAGTGGAAGTACCCGTCGTGCTCGAGCGAGGTCTTCCCGTACCGCCCGATCCCCGGCTCCGGCTTCTACCAGCCGAGCATCGAGGCGGGGTACGTCCCGCCGGACACGTTCGAGGGGTGGGGGCGGTTCTTCGACTACAAGTTCAACTCCTGGTGGGGCCAGATCCCGCCGGACATCCAGAAGCTCTGGCGCCGGTACACCGTCCTCGCGCCGTGGTTCGACGGCATCGCGGGCGGCAAGGGCCCGGTGTCGAAGCTGATCCGGAAGGCCGCGGGTTGGCGGCTGCGGCACAACGCGTACGGCGCCCCGGTCGAGCTGAAGGTGTTCGACATGTTCCGGCGCGTCGCGGGCGAGAAGTCCGCGCGGACGATCTGACGAGGCGAAGACCGACGATGGCCAAGAAGAAGATCGTCCTGTTCATGCCGTCCCGGGTCGACCCGAGCATCGGGGACCTCCCGTCGCCGGACCTCCAGCCGATCGAGCTGCTCCACATCGCGAGCCCGGTCGAGGCGCTCGGGTACGAGGTCGTGATCATCGACGCGATGGTCGAGCCGAACTACCTCGAGAAGACGGTCGAGGCGTGCGAGGGAGCGCTCCTGTTCGGGTCGTCCTGCATCCTCGGGTACCAGGTGTACGACGGCGCGAAGGTCGCCGAGGCGGTCCGCGCCCGCCACCCGAAGCTGCCGATGGTCTGGGGCGGCTGGTTCCCGTCGTCGCGGCCCGAGCTCTACCTCCGGTCCGACTTCTGCGACGCGGTCGTCTTCGGGCAGGGAGAGGTGACGTTCGCCGAGCTGGTGACCGCGATCGACCACGGCGAGGACCTGGAGAAGGTCGACGGGCTCGCGCTCCTCCGGGACGGCGAGCTCCACTTCACGCCGCGGCGGAAGGTGACGCCGATGGACGAGCTCCCGGCGCCGTCGTTCCACCTGATCGACCTGCAGAAGTACTACGACCTCTCGGTCCGGAACGCGCCGCACGGACGCCGGGTCCGGAACCGCCTCCCGAACCCGCTCGACGTCGACCCGCAGAAGCCGCTGCGCGGGCTGTCGTACTTCTCGTCGTTCGGCTGCCCCGAGCCGTGCGAGTTCTGCTGTTCGCCGGGGATCGCGGGACGCCGCTGGATCAAGGTCGACGCCGACACGCTGGTCGACCGGCTGATCGAGATCCACGAGCGGAACCCGTTCGACGTCCTCCGGATCCAGGACGCGAACTTCGGCGTCCTCGAGAAGCGGACCGCGCGCTTCTGCGAGCGGCTGATCGAGTCGGGGATGAACATCCGCTGGAACGCGACGATCGAGATCAAGCAGGTCTGCCAGTACTCCGACGAGACGATCCGCCTGCTGAAGGAGTCCGGCTGCCACATGCTGATCACCGGCGCCGAGGCGGCGACGGAGGAGACGCAGAAGCTGATCCGGAAGAACATCAAGGAGGGGTGGACCGACCGCGCGATCGGCCGGATGTACGAGGCCGACATCCAGTTCGCGGTGACGTACATCATCGGCTACCCCGACGAGACGGTCGACTCGATGTTCGAGACGATCCACGAGGCGGCGCTGATGAAGACGAAGTATCCGACCTGCTCGTCGGAGGTCTTCCCGTACCGGCCGATCCCCGGGTCGGCGTGGTGGCAGCGCTCGCTCGACGCGGGGTACCCCGAGCCGAGGTCGTTCGAGGACTGGGGCCGGTTCTTCGACTACAAGTTCAACTCCTGGTGGGGGCAGATCCCCCCGGAGGTCCAGCAGACCTGGAAGAACTTCACCACCCTCGCCCCCTGGTTCGACGGGCTCGCCGGCGGCCGGGGGCCGATCTCGAAGTTCCTCCGGAAGCGCGCCGGGGACCGCCTCCGCCACCGGAACTTCACGGGAAAGCCGTACGAGTTCTCGGCCTACGACCTCCTGCGCCGCGTCGCCGGCCCGAAGGTCGCCAAGATGGTCTGAGCGGGCCCGCGGCCCCTGGCGGAGATCGTCCCGAGATCCCTAGACTGGTCCGTTTCCCCGACGGTACCCCCTCGGGACGCGCCGCATCCGGCGGCGTCGACTCACGAACTGGAGAGAGAGAGATGAAGGTCACGACCCGTTGGATCACCCTCGCCGCCTGCGCCGGCGCCCTCGCCCTCGGCGGCTGCAGCAAGAGCGACGAGGACAAGATGAAGGACAAGGTCGACGAGGCGGCCGAGAAGGTCGAGGACGCGGTCGACGACGCGGGCGACGCCGTGAAGGACATGATCGACGACAACAAGTAGTCGATCCGGTCTCTTCCGAACGGAGGGGCGTGGGCCGCCGAGCGCGGTTCACGCCCCTTCCGATTCGTCCCCCGTCGTCGCCACCGGGCGCGGGCCCCGCCGCCACGACAGCCCTCCTTCGACCGCGACCCAGACGGTCAGCACCGCGATGACCGCGCCGACGCCGCCGACCAGCCAGTTCCCCTTCGACAGGTCGCGGGTCACCTGCAGCGCCATCGCGAAGAAGGTGATCGCCATGACGATCCCCGCCGGGACCGCGAACGCCGTCGCGCGCCGCCCGAGCGTCCGGAGGTAGAGCGCGCAGATCATCAGGGTGAACGCGGCGAGCACCTGGTTCGTCGCCCCGAAGACCGGCCAGAGCGACTTCGCGCCGTGCTCGTGGTCGGCGTAGATCAGGAGGCCGACCGACCCGCACGCGATCGCGCCGGAGAACCAGCGGTTCATCAGCGGCCGGACGCCGTACGTCGCGCCGAGCTCGGCGAGGACGAGACGCTGGATCCGGAGGGCGGTGTCGAGGCTGGTCGCCGCGAACGAGATCACGAGGACCGCGACGACCGTCTTGGCGACCCCGCCCGCGAGCCCCAGCGCGGCGAGGAAGCCGGCCGCCCCGTTCACGAACGCGTTCAGCGCCTCCCCGACCGCCGGGAGCTGGTGGTGGCCGGGCACGCCGGTCGCCGCGCTCCGCTCGGCGAGGAAGTCGAAGGCGTGCGCGTGCTCGGGGCCGATCCAGACCCCGGTCGCCACCGCCATCGTGGCGAGGATCGCCAGCGCCGCCTCGACGAGCATCGCGCCGTAGCCGATCGGACGGGCGTCGGTGGCGCACGAGAGCTGCTTGCTCGTCGTCCCCGACGAGACGAGGCCGTGGAACCCCGAGATCGCCCCGCACGCGATCGTGACGAAGAGCGCCGGCACCAGGCTCGGGAGCGCGTCGATCTCCCCCACCGCCGGCGCCGCGAAGTCGGGCCGCGCGATCAGGAACCCGACGTACAGCCCGAGCAGCCCGACCAGGAGCTGGTGGCTGTTGATCAGGTCGCGCGGCTGCAGGAGCAGCCAGACCGGGAGGTTCGACGCGACGTACGCGTACACCATCAGCCCGATCAGCCAGACGTGCCGTTCGAGGAACGGCGACCCCTCGGTCGGCGTCCAGAGGGCCCCGGTCGCCGTGCCGAAGATCGTGGCGTACAGGAGGGCGAGCGCCGCGATCGACGGGAGGAGCAGCGACCGCCGCTTCGCGTATCCCCACCACCCGATGAAGACCGCGACCGCGATCTCGAGGTTCACCGGGAGGATGCTGGCCGGGAAGGCGACGAACAGGTTCGCGATCGCGAACGCGAAGACCGCCCCCACCAGCCAGATCAGGAAGAAGATCACCAGCAGGAAGAGGATGCGCGAGCGCGGCCCGACGAACGTCTCGGTCAGGCTGCCGACCGAGCGGCCGTCGTGACGGATCGACAGGACGAGAGCGCCGAAGTCGTGGGTCGCCCCCATGAAGATCACGCCGACCACGATCCAGACGAGGGCGGGGACCCACCCCCAGACGATCGCGATCGCCGGCCCCAGGATCGGCGCCGCGCCGGCGATCGACGCGAAGTGGTGCCCCCAGAGGACCTCCGCCCGGGTCGGGACGTAGTCGACGCCGTCCTCGCGGGTCCGCGCCGGGACCGGCTCGTCCGCCCGGAGGCGGAGGAGGCGCTCGGCGAGCCAGCGGGAGTAGAACCGGTACCCGAGGGCGAGCGCGCCGAGGCACGCGAGGCAGACGACCAGGGGGCTCATGGGCGAGGATGGTACCGACCCGGACGCGCCGGCCGGATCCGGTAACTCGGTGGCGCGGCGCCGATTGAGTCGACCGACGCGTCCCGGTCGCCGACCGTTCCCCGAAGATGCGGGCGGATCGCGACGTCCGGATTGCCGACTCCCCGGTCCGCGCTATACTTCACCGTCGGTCGTTTTCGGCGCCGTAAGTCGGTATCAGTTCACAGGGAACGCTGGATCCTCGCCCCCGCGGCCGCGGCGGCGCGGCCCTCCTCGCCGGCCGAGAGCCGAACGACCCGAACGAGAGGTCCGCATGAGCGACAAGAAGCGCGTCGTCCTGTACTACCCCGAGCGCGGCAACCCGGAGCTCGGCCAGCCCTACAGCGCCGACCTCATGCCGCTCGAGTTCCTCCAGATCTGCGCCCCCGCCCTCGCCGAGGGGTTCGAGTTCGACATCATCGACTCGATGGTCGTCGACGACCCGATGGGCACCCTGATGGAGAAGCTGAAGGGGGCGTTCGCGTTCGGCTCCACCTGCATCGTCGGGTACCAGGTCGCCGACGGCGCGATCGTCGCGAAGAAGGTCCGCGAGGCGCACCCCGACCTCCCGATCATCTGGGGCGGCTGGTTCCCGTCGGTCGCGCCCGAGCTCTACCTGATGAACGACCTCGCCAGCGCGGTCTGCATCGGGCAGGGGGAGCAGACGTTCACCGAGTGGCTCGTCGCGCTGCGAGACGGCACCCCGGTCGAGGAGGTCGCGGGGCTCGCGCTCTGGCGGGACGGCAAGCTGTTCCACACCCCGAAGCGGGCGGTGGTGCAGTTGAAGGACCTCCCCGAGCCGGACTTCTCGATGATCCCGGTCGAGAAGTACCTCGACATCCAGGAGCTCCAGGCGAGCACGGCGAAGGTCCGCTACCGGTTCCCCGATCCGCCCGGCTACTCGATGGACAAGCCGTACCGCGCGATCTCGTTCTTCAGCTCGTTCGGCTGCCCCGAGCCGTGCGCGTTCTGCTGCTCGCCGCTGGTGACCGGCCGCCGCTGGGTCGCGCTGCCGGCGAAGATGCTCGTCGACCGCCTCGAGAAGCTGAAGGAGCGGTACGACTTCGACGTCGTGCGGTTCCAGGACGCGAACTTCGGCGTGAACCCGAAGCGCATCAAGGAGTTCTGCCAGGAGCTGATCGACCGCGGCCTCGGCATCCACTGGAACGCCACGATCGAGGTCGAGACGATCATGCGGTGCGACGACGAGACGCTCGACCTGCTGCGCGACTCGGGCTGCCACATGATGTGGGTCGGCGCCGAGACGGCGACGGAGGAGATGCAGGCGTACATCCGCAAGGGGATCAAGGAGGGGAACACCTACAAGGCGATGAAGCGGATGTGGGAGCGCGGCGTGAAGATCGGCCTCTTCTGGATCATCGGGTATCCGGGCGAGACCGAGGAGTCGATGCGGGCCACGATGGACCTCGCCGCGCAGATCAAGTTCGACTTCCCGAACTGCACCTCCGAGGTGCTCCTCTACCGGCCCCTCCCCGGCACCGAGTGCGGCGAGCACGCGAAGGAGGCGGGGTACGAGATGCCGATGTCGTTCGACACGTGGGGTCGGATGATCGAATACAAGTTCGAGAACGACACGTTCGACGCGCTCCCCGCCAAGATCAAGCGCGACTACCACCGGTACACCTACCTGGTGCCGTGGTACGACGGCCTCGTGCGCGGGAAGTCGTTCTACAACCGGTTCCTCCGGAAGATGGCGGGGACCCGCCTGAAGAACCAGTGGTACGCCTTCCCGATCGAGTTCAAGGTGTACGACTGGACCAAGCGGCTGGCGCTCGCGCTCGGCCTCCGGAAGGAGGCGAAGCTCGAGAAGCGCGCGTCCGGCGTCGCCCTCGAGGGGACGATGCACAACCGCGTCGAAGAGGAGCAGATGGCGGGCGTCTGAGCTCGCCCGCTCTCCCCCCGCGACCGGAAACCGCACCCCGCCTCCCTTTCCTCCCTCGTTCGAGCGTGATATAAAGACTCGACACTTGTTGAGAATCGTTCTCAACCTCACCCTCGAGGCCGGGACCCGCGCTCCATGACCACTCTCGATTCCCTCTCCGTGGGCGGCGAAGCGACGATCGTCGACGTCGGCGGGGCGCGCCCGCTCCAGCGGCGCCTGATGGAGTTCGGAATCCTCCCGGGGACCCGTGTCCGGCTCGTCCGCCGCCACGCCCTCCAGGGGATCGTCGAACTCGAGGTCCGCGACTCGCACCTCACGCTGCGCGCGCACGAGGCGGGCCGGCTCTCCGTCGACCGCGTCTGAAGCGGCCGGGATGTCGACGACCACGCGCGCGAGGACCGTCGTCCTCGCCGGCAACCCGAACGTCGGGAAGACGACCCTCTTCAATCGCCTGACCGGCGGACGGGCGCGGGTCGGGAACTACCCCGGCGTCACGGTCGAGCGGCACCTCGGACGGCTCTCCCTCCCCGACCTGACCGCCGCCGAGCTGATCGACTCGCCGGGGACGTACTCCCTCTCCGCGCGGACCCTCGACGAACAGGTCGCGTTCGCGACGATCTCCGGGCTGGCGCCGGGGGACCGCCCCGACCTGGTCGTGGTGGTCGTCGACGCGGCGCGTCTCTCCCGAAACCTCTACCTCGTGCTGCAGGTGCTCGAGCTCGGCCTCCCGGTCGTCGTCGCGCTGAACATGGTCGACGAGGCGCGACGCTCCGGCCTCGAGCCGGACGTCCCCGCGCTCGAGCGGGAGCTCGGCGTCCCCGTCGTCCCGGTCGTCGCCCGGAAGGGGGAAGGGACGGACGCGTTGCTGCGCGCCGTCGCCGCGGTCCTCCACGATCCCGCCCGCGGCACGCGCGACCGGGAGCTCTGGACGCCCGAGCCGGCCCTCGCGGCCGACGTCGCGGCGGTGGCGGAGGCGCTCCCGGCCGAGTGGCACGGCGGCGACGAGCGCCGCCGCGACGCCCTCGCGCTCTGGGCGCTCCTCTCCCTCGACCCGGACGACGAGCTGATCGAGATCCCGCCCGTGCTCCGCGACGCGGTCGAGTCGCGCCGCGCCCGCGCCACGGCGGACGGGCGGACGATCGACCGCGAGGTGATCGCCGCCCGGTACGCGTGGATCGACGCCCGGGTGACCGAGACCGTCCGCGACCGACGCCGGGTCCGGCGATGGACGGACCGGCTCGACCGGTTCCTCCTCCACCCGGTGCTCGGGTTCGCGTTCTTCCTCCTCCTGATGACCGGCCTGTTCCAGGCGCTCTTCGCGGGGGCCGACCCGGTCATCGGCCGGATCGAGGACGGCCTCGGCTGGCTGTCGGCGCGGGCCGCCGACGCGCTCCCCGGGGGCCTCTTCGCCGACTTCGTGGTCGACGGTCTGATCGGGGGCGTCGGCGCGTTCCTGGTCTTCCTCCCGCAGATCGTGATCCTGTTCCTCTTCCTCGGGCTGCTCGAGGACTCCGGGTACATGGCGCGGGTCGCGGTGCTGATGGACCGGATCATGAAGGCGCTCGGCCTCCACGGACGGGCGTTCGTGCCGATGCTCTCCGGGTTCGCGTGCGCGGTGCCGGCGATCCTCGCCACGCGGAACATGGAGCGGCAGCGCGACCGGCTCCTCACGATGATGGTGCTCCCGCTGATGACGTGCTCGGCGCGGCTGCCGGTCTACGGCCTCCTGATCGCGGCGATCGTCCCGATCGGCGAACCGGGGGCCCCGTTCCGGCAGGGACTGCTCCTCGCGGGGATGTACGTCTTCGGCACGGTCACGGCGCTCGTCTGCGCGTTCGTGCTCGGGCGCACACTGATCCGGGGGCCGCGCATCCCGCTCGTCCTCGAGATGCCGCCGTACCGGCTCCCCCACGCCCCGACCGTCCTGCGGACCGTGACCGAGCAGGCGAGCGAGTTCGTGAAGAAGGCGGGGACGGTCATCCTCCTCTGCTCGATCGCGATGTGGGTCCTGCTCGAGTTCCCACGTCACGAGCCGGAGGGGACGGGCGAGACCGAAACCGCGGCCGCCGCCGCGCAGGCCTCGGAGAGCTACGCCGGCCAGCTCGGTCGCGCGCTCGAGCCGGTGCTGGAGCCGCTCGGCTTCGACTGGCGCATCGGCGTCGGGATCGTCGGTGCGTTCGCTGCCCGGGAGGTGTTCGTCAGCACCATGGGCGTCGTGTACGGCGTCGGCGCCGACGTCGACGAGGAGACCCCCGCCCTCCGCGAGCGGCTGGCGGCCGCGACGTGGCCGGACGGCCGGCTCCTCTTCACCCCGCTCGTCTGCCTCTCGCTGATGGTCTTCTTCGCGCTGGCGTGTCAATGCATGAGCACGCTCGCCGTGGTCCGGCGGGAGACCCGGACCTGGCGCTGGCCGGTCTTCATGTTGGCGTACATGACCGTGCTGGCGTGGGGAGCGAGCTTCGCCGTCTTCCAGGGCGGCCGCCTGCTCGGGTTCGCCTGAGCCCGGGGAAACGCGGACGACGGCCGCCGGCCCTCCTTCCATCCGTTAGCAGCCCGTTGAAGAAGTCATGCGGGGCTGCGGCGGCTCCTCGCGGCCGATCTCTTCGTTGCGCATTCCTCGATGAATCGGCGATTCGCCTCCGGATGCGCGCCTTGATCTCGGCCGCGAGGAACTCGCCTCGCACCCACAGCACTTCTTCAACGGACTGTTAGACTCCGAGGGCCGGGCGGACCCAGCCCGCGACGGAGATGTTCGAAATGCTCGTTCGTGCCTTCCTGCTCGCCGCGGCGTTCGCGGCGGGCCCCGCCGCCGCGTCGGTGATCGTCGTCGAGGGACCGCTCCCCGCCGGGGCGGCCGACCACCTCGCCCGCCAGCTCGACTACTACGGCGACTACGGGGCGATGGCCGTCGGGGAGGGGGAACCCGCGGTGATCCGGAAGCTCGGCCGGCTCGGGTTCCGCGCCGTCGACGTCGGTCCCTGGCCGGACGGCGCGAGCCTCTACGTCGCCGACCCGGGGCACGTCCCGGCCGACGCCGTGCGCCTGCATGTGCATCTCGGCCAGATCCTGTTCGCGGCGCCGAAGGGGACGCTGATCACCGGCTGCGCGCACCACGTGGCGCGGGTGGTCCGGAAGGCGTGGACGCCGTCGCGCGGGTTCGCCGCGCCGAAGACGATCCAGGTCGCCGCCGACCCGCGCGTGGCCCAGCTCGTCGCGATGGTCGACAAGTCGAACCTGGTGGCCGACGCGACGCACCTCTCGATGTACCCGACCCGGCGCGCCGACCAGCCGCAGGCCGTCAACGTGAAGAACTGGCTGGTCGCGAAGCTCCAGTCGATCCCCGGGGTGAACGTGTCGACCGAGACGTTCAGCGCGTCGTACGCCCCGAACGTCGTGGCCGAGATCCCGGGGACCGTCGACCCGTCGACGCTCGTCGTGCTCGGCGCGCACTTCGACTCGATCAACTACGCCGGCGCGACCGCGAACGCGCCGGGCGCCGACGACAACGCGTCCGGGACGGCCGGGATCCTCGAGGCCGCCCGCATCCTCTCCACCGGCTCGTTCGAACACACGATCCGGCTGGTCCTCTTCTCGGCCGAGGAGTTCGGGCTGGTCGGCTCGTTCCACGACGCCGGGAAGCACGCGCCGGCGAAGGTCGTCGGCATGCTGAACATGGACATGATCGCCCACCGCGCCGCGGGCGACGCGGCGGACCTCGACTTCGTCACCACCAACACCGACCCCGGGCTGACGTCGTTCTGCGCGCAGACCGCGCAGACCTACGTCCCGTCGCTGCCGGTCGTCACCGGGCCGCTGTCGGCCGGGACGTCGGACCACCAGGCGTACCAGTCGCACGGCATCCCGTCGGTCTTCTTCTTCGAGGACGTCCAGAGCTACTCGCCGGTGATCCACTCGTCGGGCGACAACATGGTCGCCAGCGCCAACGACTTCGACCTCGCGCGGGACATCGTGAAGGCGTTCGTCGCCTGCGCGGCCGAGCTCGCCGAGCCGGTCGACCTGCGCGTGCAGCACGTCCCGCTCGGCTCGACCGCCGACGCCGGCGGCCCGTACGAGGTCCGCGCCGTCGTGACCTCGCTGACCGCGAGCCCGGTCGCGGGCGCCGACCTCGTCTGGCGCGTCGACGGCGGCCCGTGGCAGACGCGCGCGATGCTCGAGACCGGCGCGCAGCCGGGCGAGTGGGCGTCGTCGATCCCCGGCCGGTTCGGCAGCGGCGAGGTCGAGTACTACGTCCACGCGACCGACGCGGCGGGGCACGAGGAGTGGGCCCCCGAGGGCGCGAACCCCGGCGACGAGGCCTGGTCGTTCACGGTCGGGAGCGTCGTCACGATCCACGCCGAGTCGTTCGACGGCCCGACCGACGCCGGCTGGACCCACGCGCAGCTCGCGACCCAGGACGACTGGCAGCGCGGCGCGCCGACCGGCCAGAACGGCACCGACCCGGCCGCCCCGTTCTCCGGCGCCGCGTGCTGGGGGAACGACCTCGGGCTCCCGGGGTTCAACGGCGACTATCAGCCGAACGTCGACAACTACCTGCAGTCGCCGCCGATCGACTGCTCGTCGCACGCCGGCGTCCGGCTCCGGTACCGCCGCTGGCTGACCGTCGAGGACGCCCTGTTCGACCGGGCCGCGATCGAGGTGAACGGCCAGACCGTCTGGCAGAACCCGGCGAGCCCGGGCGGCATCGACCACCTCCTCGACGGAGCGTGGGTCGAGCACGAGGTCGACGTCTCCGCCCACGCCGACCAGCAGGCCGCCGTCACCGTGCGCTACCGCCTGACGAGCGACGGGGGCCTGCAGTTCGGCGGCTGGAACGTCGACGACTTCGCGCTCGTCTCGGTGACCGACGGGGACGTGCCGTCGCTCGTCGCCGATCGGGCCTGGCTCTCCGCGACGCAGGGCGGGCAGGTCGCGCTCGACACCGACCTCGGCCCGGCGTTCGCCGGTCGAACGGCGATCCTCGCGATCGGCGTCTCCGGGAGCGCCCCCGGCGCGGTGCTGGAGGGGACCGCCGTCCCGCTGAACATCGACCTCGTCACCCAGGTCGGGTTCGCCGCCCTGAACTCGCCGTACTTCCAGGGGTTCGGCGGCGCGCTCGACCCGGCCGGCCGCATGAGCTCGACGATGGTCCTCCCGGGGTTCACGGATCCGGCGCTGGTCGGCGTCGAGCTGACGATCGCCGGGTTCACGCTGAACCCGATCGACGTGGCGACCGTCCCGGTGACCGTCTCCTTCGGACTCTGATCGGAAGCGACGGCTCCGACCGAAACGAGAGACCGGCCCGCGCGATCGACCTCGATCGGGCGGGCCGGTTTCGGGTTCCGGGCGGACGCCCTCCTGCAATCCGGATCGATTGCACGGGACGTTCGATTCGAGACCGTTCACTGAACGTTTCTTGAATCGACCGAAAGCGCGTTGCCGTTTTCGGCGGTGCAAAAAAGTGGGGCTCGCACTAGCCCAGCGTGCGAGCCCCTGCTGTCCCCCTGGAGGACCCCTTCATGCGCCCCCATATACGTCGCTCGATCGGCGTTGTTGACAACCGAAATCGGAAAAAGCGACCGCTCGACCGATTCCCGTGCGAAAGCTCACGAGGTCGTCCGTACGGTTCCGACGGTCGAGCCTTCGAGCGACGGGCCCGACCGGTACGATTCCGCAACGTCGCTACTCGGGAGAAACGCCCACCATGGCCATGACCGGACTCAGCCGCCTCGGACCCCTGCCGCTTCGACTCGCCGTCGCGGCTCCCCTGATCCTTCACGGCTACCAGAAGCTGTTCGTCCACGACTTCTCGAAGTTCGTCGAGACGGTCGCGACGTTCGGCCTTCCGTACTCCGAGATCCTCGCGTACGTCGCGGCCTGGGGAGAGCTCGGCGGCGGCGTCCTCCTCGCGCTCGGGTTCGTCACCCGCCTCGCCGCGCTGGTCAACGCGGGGACGATGGTCGTCGCGATCTGGAAGGTGCACATGGAGGGCGACTTCATGGCGAACTGGCAGCGGCTCTCCGGGGACGGCGGCTACGAGTTCCCGCTCGTCATCCTCGGCGCGTGCCTCTGCCTCGTGATGACCGGCGCCGGCGCGCTCTCGGTCGACGGCGCGCTCGCGATGAAGAAGCAGCGCGAGCCCGCGCCGGAGCAGTGATCGTCAGCGCCGCCGCGGGACCGGCCGAGACGTCGGCGCGGCGGCGAGCGGATCGTCCGGCCAGGCGTGCCGCGGATAGCGGCGCGCCAGC
>JAUIEL010000080.1 GCA_030428825.1 bacterium | reverse complement strand
CCCGGCAGTTCCCCGGCTCGACGACCTGGAGCACCAGCGTGGCTCCGGCGACGCTCGCGGGGAGCGTGCCCGAGATCGTGGCCGTGCCGGCGGCGCCGACGAGGAGCGGGAGGACGATCGGGGAGGCGACGCCGATCGGGTCGGTGCAGGCGCCGAGGGTGAACGACGCGGTGGCGGAGCCGACGAGGAGGTACGCCGCGCCCGAGGGGGTCAGGCCGCGGACGTCGAGGGAGTTCGCGCTCCCCGCGCTCCCCGGCGAGAGGCGCGACAGGCGGACGTACGGGTCGGGCCAGAGCTCGAGGAACGTGCCGCCGTTGATGCCGTTCCCTCCGGCGGCGACGAGCGGCGGGAGCGTCTGCCCCGCGGCGTCGAACGCCTTCACGTCGTTCGTCTGGTCGCTCGTGACGAGCAGGGTCCCGGTCGTCGGCGGGAGGAGGAGGCCGGTCGGCCGGGTCGTCAGGGCGAACGCGTCGAGGTACGTCCCGTCGACGGCGTAGCGGTTGATCCGATTCGAGCCCCAGCCGGAGACGTACGCGACGCCGTCCGATCGGAAGCGGATGTCGCGCGGTCGCGAGAGGAGCTGCGGGATCGCCGGGCCGGCGAACTCGGACAGGAACGCCCCGCTGGTCGGATCGAAGCGGAGGACGCGGTTCGACCAGAAGCTCGGCACGAGGAGCGTTCCGTCGGGGTGGAACGTCATGCCGGCGTCCGGACCGTTCAGGCCGCCCGCGCCGGCGGCGACGAAGACGCCGAGGAACGCGCCGGTCGTCCCGTCGTACCGGAGGACCTGGTCGGTCTCGAACGACGCCACGTACAGGTCGCCGTCGGCGCCGAACACCGCGGCCGTCGGCCCGTCGAGCCCGCCGGTCTCGTCGACGGGCGTGTTCGAGTCGTCGAACACGAACGGCCCGAGCGCCGCGCCGGTGACGCCGTCGTACCGGAGCACCTGATCGATCTTCTCGGCACAGACGTAGAGATGACCGTCCGGCCCGTACCGGACCGACTGCGCCCCCGGCGCCGCCAACGGACCGGGGAGCGAGGCGCCGCTCGAGGCGTCGAACCGGAGGACCCGATCCGAGCCGTAGGAGGAGACGAACAGGTCGGACGGCGCGAGGGGGAGGAGGAGGGCGAGGGTGAGTATGGAGAGGGTCATGAGGGGAAGAACGGATTCGGGAGGAACGACGGTCGAGAAAAGAGGAAGGAAGACGAGGAAGGAGAGGAACGAGAGCGCGGTCCACGGGACGCGTGAGTGGCCGAGTCCGGGCCGCGGGGCCATGTCGGCTCGGGCCATCGCCCCCTCGGAGCGCGGCTCGGACCTCAGGCACCCGACCGACTTTCGTCGCGCTCTCCTTCCTTTCCTTCCTCTCGTTCCTCTCCTTCCTTCCCTTCCCCTCCCAGCTCCGCCTGAATCGCCGCTCGTTCCTCGTCCTCCGCGTGTTCCAGCGCCTGCTTCAGGGCCGCGGTCGCTTCCTCGCTCCGGCCGAGCTGGATCAGCACCCTCCCGAGGTAGAGGTGGACCATCGCGGAGGTCGGCTGCTGGCTCGAGGCGAGTTCGAGCGGGGGGAGGGCCTCGTCGAGGCGGCCCTGGACGAAGAGGGTCGCGCCGCGCACGAGGTGGTGGCGCCAGAGGTCGGTCCGGCCGGCCTCCTCGGCGAGGCGGACCGCGGTCTCGTACGCGGCGGTCGCCTCGACCGGCGCGCCGGTTCGCTCGAGGCACTGCGCGAGGATCATCCAGGCGTCGACGTGGTCCGGCTTCCTCTCGACCGCCCGCTCGAGGAGCCCGGCCGCGCGGGCCGGGTCGTCCATCTGCACGGCCATCGCGACCCAGAAGAGCGTCGTCGGAGAATCCGGCCAGCACCGCTCGACGATGGCGCCGACGCGCGCCGCGTCCTCGAACCGCTTCTCGAGGAAGAGGGCGCGGAGGTACGACAGGTGGAAGATCTGGCTCGGGCGATCGGCGAGGAGCACGGCGGACTCGAACGCCGCCGTCGCCTCGGCCGTGCCGGAGTCGGTCTGGTCGAGGACGCAGCCGCGGCTGAACGCCTCCAACGCCCCGCGCGGCGCCCCGAGGTCGGCGCGGAGACGCGCCGCCTCGTCCTCGCGACCGCGCGCGGCGAGGATCGCGGCGCGGAGACGCTCGAGCGCGCGCGAGTCGTCGGCGCTCGCCGCGACCGACGGCGCCTCGGCGAGGAGACGGTCCGCCCGCTCGAACTCCCCCTTCCCGACCGCCCCGAGCCCGATCAGGATCCGGGCGAGAGCGAACGACGGGTCCTCGGCCAGCAGGGCCTCCATCTGGCTCCGGACGAGTCGCCCGTTCGGCGCGCCGAGGTACGCCTCCGCGACCGCGGTCATCACCTCGCGCCGCCGCAGCTCGCGCTCCCCCTCCTGCAAGGCGTCTCGCCGCGCGACGAGGAACCCCCCGAGCGCCGCCGAGAGGAGGAGGAGCGCCCCGACCCCGAACGTGAGGGTCGCCTTCAACGGCTCGCGCCGCATCCACCGGACGAGGCGGGTCGGCACGGACGGCGGGACGGCGGCGATCGGGCGCGACGCGCGCACGGCCGCGAGGTCGTCGGCGAACGCGCGGGCCGAGGTGTAGCGGCGGTCCGGCTCCTTCGCGAGGGCGGTCCGGAGGACGACGACGAGGTCGGACGGGACGGCCGGCGCGCGCCGTCGCGGGTCCGGCGGCGGCTGCCGGAGGATGGCGTGGAACAGCCCCTCGCGTGTCGCGGCGTCGAACGGCCGCACGCCCGTCAGGAGCTCGTACAGCGTCACGCCGAGCGAGTAGACGTCGGTGCGCGTGTCGACGCTGCCGCGCTCCGGCGCGATCTGCTCGGGGGACATGTACGCCGGCGTCCCGAAGACGTCGCCGGTCCGGGTCAGGCCGCCGACGTCGTCGTCGAGGTCGCGCGCCAGCCCGAAGTCGAGCAGCACCGGCCGGCGGTCGGCGGTGAGGAGGATGTTCGACGGCTTCACGTCGCGATGGACGACCCCCGCCTCGTGGGCCGCCTGGAGCGCCCGCGCCGCCTCCTCCGCGATCCGGACCGACTCCATCACCTCGCCGCGGGACGGCGGCTCGCCGGCGGCGCGCGCCTCGATCCGGTCGGCGAGGCTCTCCCCGTCGACGTACCGCATCACGACGAACGGCAGGCCGGAGACGGTGTCGGTCTCGTGGACGGTGCAGATCCCCGGATGGTCGAGGCGCGACGCGATCTCCGCCTCGCGCCGGAACCGCTCCAGCCGCTCCGGCGTGAGCGCGCCGAGCTTCGAGAGGACCTTCAGCGCGACCCGGCGCTTCAGCTTCGGGTCCTCGGCGAGATAGACCGCCCCCTGCCCCCCCTCGCCGAGCCGCCGGACGAGCGTGTACCGCCCGATCGTCGCCCCGGCCGGCAGCTCCTCGCCGAGGCCGGCCCCGGCGCCGCCCGAGACCGACTGGAGATGGACGAGCTGTTTCCACGCCCGCTCGACCGCCACCTCGTGCCCGGGGAAGCGCTCTCGATACTCCTCGAGCGTCCGCACCCGCCCGTCGACCGAGTCGCGGTGGTACAGGTCGAGGAACGCCGCGACGATCGCCGGAGAGTCGATCAATGGAAGACGGAAGGAAAGGAACGAGCGGAGGGAGAGGAACGAGAGGGTGTCGAGGGCCGACGCCTTGATTGAAGCCCGAACGGGGTCTTCGGGCGCCCGCCTTTCCTTACTTTCCTCTCGTTCCTTCCCTTCCTCACTCTCCGAGATACCCGAGCTCCCGCAGCCTCTCCTCGAGCTCCGGGGTCAGCTCGGCCTCCGTCGTGCCCGAGGCGGCTTCCAGGGCCTCGCGGTGGCGGGCGGCCGCGGCGAGGAGGCCGTCGAGCCGCTCGTCCAGGAGCGCCGCGATCCTCGGGTCGTCCCGGAGCCGATCGACCCGTTCGCCGGGGTCGTCGCCGAGCCGGAACAGCTCGCGCGCGGCGGCCGGCGGGATCACGAGGGTCGCGTCGTCGTCGGACCGGATCAGCTTCCAGCCGTTCTCGATCAACGCCTCGCGGACCGAGCGGGGAGGGTCGTCGACGCGGCAGACGATCGGCTCGTCCGGCAGCCCCTCGCCGTCGAGCGCGGGGACGAGCGACCGCCCCTCCATCGCCGCGGGCGGGGTGCGCCCGAGCAGCTCGAGCAGCGTCGGCGCGAGGTCGACCAGGGAGACCGGGGTCGACACCCTCCGTCCCGTTCCCCGCCCGGGGACCCGGATCACGAGCGGGACACGGACGACCTCCTCGTACAGCGTGATGCCGTGCCCGGTCCCGCCGTGGTCGAGGAGCTCTTCGCCGTGATCCGACGTCACCACGACGACGGTGCGGTCCGCCATCCCCGCCGCCTCGAGCGCCGCCAGCGCCTCCCCCACCATCGCGTCGCACGCCTCGACGGTCGCGTCGTACGCGTCGACCAGCCGCCGCCGGTCCTCCTCGGCGAGCCCCGCCTCGGCGACGTGCTGGGCCGCGAACCGCTTCGTCGCGTCGTACGTCAGCGGCGGCTCCCCCGCGGCGAGGAGCCCGAACTTCCGCGCCAGCTCCGGCGGCGGGAGGTAGTCGTGCGCCATGTACGTGTGCAGGAAGAGGAACGACGGTCGTCCTCGCCGGGTCCGGATCCACTCGCGCACGCGCGGCATCGCGCCGGTCGAGCCGTCGAGGAACGGGCGGTTGTGGATCGCGCGCCCGGGGTAGTACCGGTCGCCGATCGGGTCGACCTCGCAGTAGACGTCGAACCCGCGCCCGAACCCGAACGCCCGCCCGACGTAGCCCCCCGACGTGTACGCCGCCGTCTCGTACCCCGCGCCCGCGAGCTCCTCGGGGAGCCACGGCGCCGCCGACGGCACCCGGTCCCGGAACGCCTCGACCCCGTGGGACGGCGGGAGGAGCCCGGAGAGCATCGTGACGTGCGACGGCAGCGTGTACGGCGCGTTGGCGTACGCGCGCTCGAACACCGTCCCCTCCGCTGCGAGACGATCGATGTTCGGGGTCAGCCCGCGCCGGTTCCCGTACACGCCGAGCCGGTCGGCCCGCAGCGTGTCGAGCGAGACGAGGAGGAGGTGCGTCGGGGCGCCGGGGGGCGGGGCGACGACCCGCGGAGCCCCGACGAACACGACCGGCACCCCGTCCGCGCCCGGCGCCTCGAGCGCGAACCGCGCGCGGAGCGTCGCTCCCGCGAATGGCCCGAGCTCGACCTCGAACGGCGTCCATTGCGGCGCGTCGAGATCGATCGCGCGCTCGTCCTCGAGCACGATTCCGCCGTCGTCGTCGAGGAGGGCGAGGCGGAGCGTCGCCGACCGCGGCCGCGGCCCGATCACGCCGCCGACCCTCGCGACGAGGCGCCCCCCGTCCGGGACGTCGATCGGCCGGGTCGTCACCGTGGTCCCCGGCGTGAGCGCGATCGACGGACGGACCTCGCCGTCGACGATCGCGTCCGCGACGAATCGATCGGTGACGCGCCCCTCGCCGACGAGCGCCTCGAACGGCGACAGCCAGCGCGCGGTCATCCCGTGCAGCCGCGCCTCTCCCTCGCCATGCATCGAGACGAGCACCAGCACGCTCCGCGCCGCCGCCACCGGACGCAGGCGGACCCGGACCGCGCCGTCGTCCCCGGCCGGCTCGGGCTCGTGCACGGAACCGACGACGTGGTCGCGGTGGAGCTCGCGAAGCCGGCCGGGCCGGATCAGGTCGTCGAAGGTCGGCGGCGCGACGTCGAGCGCCACGACGAGGACCGCGAGGCCGTCCTCCCGGCCGAAGTCGCCGGTCAGCTCGATCTCGAGCGGGTCGCGACGCCCCGCGGGGACGGCGGCCGCCACGCCGAGCCCGGCCGGGATCAGGACGCCGCGCGCGACGCGGTCGAGGAGGTCGATCGAGGCGCCGGCCTCCGGCGCGATCAGCGGCCCCTCGCCGAACGCGTTCGCGACGAGGAACCAGCTCCAGTCCTCGAAGTCGACCCGGTCGGCGACCGCCGGCCGCGAGCGGAGGAGCGGCGCGTCGCCCCGGACGACGTCGAGCTCGGGCGAGTCGACCGACGCGATCCGCTCGTCGACGGCGAGACGGACGACCGGCGCCGGCGGATCGCCGGGCGAGCAGGCGGGGAGCGCGAAGCCGATCGCCGGGAGGAGAGCGAGGAACGAAGGGGAGCGCATGGGGCGCCCCCACCATAGACGCCGGCGGGCCGCGCCGCAGCGGTCAGCGGCGCTGCCCCTCGAGCCACGCCGTCCACCGCGCCGCGTCCGCGCCGAGGTCGGTCCCGGTCAGCCCGGCCAGCACCTCGACGATCCGCGCCGTCTCTCGGGGCCCGGGCCCGCGCCGCCGGCTCGTGGCCGTGTCGAGGACCTTCGCGTCGAGGACCACGCCGCTCTGCAGGACGCCGACGTTCGGGTTCGCGATGAACGCCGAGTTCGCGACGTCGACGTCGAAGTCCTGCACGAACGCGCGCTGGGCCGTGACCGACGTCGAGCCGGAAGGCGCCGGCGACGCCCCGCCTCGGCGGAGGTTCCGGACGAGCTGCCCGACCGCACGCACCGCGTGCAGCGCCTCGGCCGCGTCCATCGCCGCCTCGCGAAGCCGCACGTCGTCCCGCCGCAGGCCCCGCACGATCGCGATCGCGATCCGGTCGTCCCGGACGGGGCGGACCGCCTCGATCGCCGCGGAACGGACCGCCGGGTCCCCGTCCTCGAGCATCCGTTCGAGGAGCGCCGGGAGCGTGCCGGTCGGCGCCGCGCCGGCGAGGGCCTCCAGCGCCGCGACCCGCATCGCCACCCGCCGGACCTCGAGCGCGTCGAGCAGACGTTCGAGGACCCCCGGGTCGCCCGCGCCGCGCCGCAGCCGTTCGGTCGCCACCCGCGCCCGCGCCGGGCGGTCGGCGTCGACGGCGCACGCCAGGAGTTTCGCCGCGTCCGAGCCGTCGAGCCGCGCGTTCCGGCGGACCCCCGCGACCGGCACGTCGAGGAGGAGCTCCGGCAGCTCCGCCGCCTCCGGCCCCTCGATCCGGAGCGCCTCGTCCGCCAGCTCGAGCGCGTCGGCGAACCGCCCCTTCCGGAGCGCCCAGGCGACCAGCCGCCGCCGCCCCCGCGCGTCGGCGTCGTCCAACCCGCGCCGGAGCGCCGCCAGCGCCCGCTCGAGGCTCCGCCCGTCCTCGACGTGCGTGATCGTCGCGCGTTCGACCTCGACCGGCCCGTCGAGCGTCTCGACGACGAGCGGGGCGAAGTCGCCGCCGGGGCGGATCGCTCCGAGCAGCGGCTCGGCGTCGCGACGGTGGACGACGTCGGCGGCCGACGGGGCGGAGACGAACGAGAGAGCGAGGAACGCGAGCGCGGGTCGGCGCATCGGAAGGGCCTCCCGGTGGGGCGGGCGGCGGGGTCGACGCATTCTATCGGAGCCCGCTTCGCCGGCAACGCCGCCCGTCGTCAGGCGCCCCCCCACCCGGCGGAGAGGAGCGCGGAGACGACCGCCGCCCCGGCGAGGGCGAGCGCGAGACCGGCGAGGCAGACGATCCCGAACTCGAGCCCGATCATCGCGGCGATCGTCCCCCGCCCGCAGCCGATCTTCGCCAGGGTGTCGAGCTCGCGCCGCCGCGCCCGGATCGTCAGGAGGACGACGAGCGCCAGCAGGAGTCCGGTTCCGGCCGCGACGAGCACCGCGTTCGCGTCGAAGAACCGCTTCGCCCGGACGACGTACCCGAGCAGCTCGTCCGTCACGTCCCGCGCCACGAGGAGCTGGACCGTGTCGTGGACGCGATACCGGCCGCGCAGGATCGTGCTTCCCTTCGGGTCGTCCGGCCAGACGAGGGCCGCGGTGACCGGCCGTTCCGCCGGGTCGCCGTGGACGTGGAACGAGGCGCGGTTCTCCGGCGTGATCTCCGTCGCCTCCGTGACCGAGGCGTCGAGCACGAAGACGCCCTCCTCCTCGGCGGCGGCCAGCCGGCGGTCCGCGTCGACCTCCTCCGCCGCGACGTGTCCGTGGGCGAGCCCCGCCGCCACCCACGCCGTCTCGAGCCCGCAGAAGACGGCGTGGTCGTCCGCGGTCCCGGTCTCCGCGAGGACGCCGCGGATCCGCAATCGGAGCGGCGCGGCGCTCGCCAGGTCGTAGAGCGAGCCGCGGTCGGTCAGGGCCGTCCCGCCGGCGTCGACCCCGAGCGCCGCCGCCGCCGCGCTCCCGCAGACCGCCTCCCCGAGCCAGACGAACGGCTCCCCGCGCGCGACCCGGAGCCCGCGCCGCTCGAGGTAGTCGGGCGACGTCCCGACCAGCGGCGCCCCGCCGACCGACGATCCGAGCACCAGCGGCACGACGTCCGCGCGGCCGGTCGCTCGCAGCCCCTCCGCCTCCGCCAGCGGCAACGGACGCGGCACCCGCCCGCGGAACGTCAGCGCCGCGAGCACGAGGTCGAACCGGCTGCCGCGCGCCCCGAGCACCAGCGGCGTCGACGCCGCGCGATCCCCGAGCGCGTCGCCGAGCCGCTCGACCAGCCGGTCGACGGCGAGCGGCAGCAGGAAGACGAGCCCGAACGCGAGGACGAGGAGCAGGCTCCGCACCCGGTAGTGCGCGATCGATCGCCACGCGAGCCGCAGCACGCCCCCGATCACGACGCCCACTCCGCCGCGTCGACGACCCGGTCGAAGGCGTCCAGCCCGGTCCGGTCGTGCGTCACGAACACGAGCCCGCCCCCGCTCTCCCGCACCCCTTCGAGGAGGAGCGCTCGGACCCGCTCCCCGCTCGCCGGGTCGAGGTTCCCCGTCGGCTCGTCGGCGAGGACCAGCGACGGCGCGGTCGAGAGCGCCCGACAGAGCGCCACCCGCTGCCGCTCGCCGTGCGACATGCGGCGCGGCTTCCGCCCGGCGAGGTGCGCGATCCCCGCCGTCTCGAGGAGCTGCGCCGCCCGCGCCCGCCCCGCCGCGTCGACCTCGCCCGCCACGAGGTGCGGGAGGAGGACGTTCTCGGTCGCGTCGAGGTGGTCGAGGAGCTCGAACTCCTGGAAGACGAGCCCGATCCGCGTCCGCCGCCGTCGCCGTCGCTCCCGCTCCGACCGCGCCGCCCAGTCCGCCCCCTCGAACCGGACCGAACCCGCCGCCGGCCGCAGGATCCCCGCCGCGAGGTGGAGGAACGTCGACTTCCCGCACCCGCTCGGCCCGACCACCGCGACCGCCTCCCCCGCCGCCAGCGCGAACCGCGCGACGGAGAGGGCGAACCCGTCCGGCCACTCGAACCGGAGGTCTGCGACGTCGAGGAGCGGCGCGGTCATGGGAGGGAAGCGTACGCGCCGGGGCCCCGAATCCCCGGCCGCTTCTCGCTCCGCGCGCCCGCCCCCTACCGCACCGCGATCCCGTTCCCCGCGTTCGGCGTCGTCGCGTACGACTGGATCGGCGTCAGCGTCGCCGCGTCGAGCCGGTGCATCGAGCCGGACTGCTCGGCGGCCCAGACCTCGGTCTCGTCCGGCGTGAGCGCGAGCGAGAACGGCGCGGGGACCGGCGCGGTCACCGGCTGGAGGTACGCCGGGTCGGACGGATCGACGACGATCCGGGCGATCGAACTGGAGTTCGGCGTCGCGACCCAGACGACGCGTCCGTCGTGGGAGATGTCGATGTCGGTCGCGAAGTCGCCGACGTTGCTCACCCCGCCGATCGGGAGACCGGTGGAGAGGTCGTAGACGAGCACCGTGCTCCCCGGACCGATGTTCGCCTGGGTGAGGTACGCGAGCGACCCGTCCGGGCTCGGCACGACGTCGGTCCAGAGCCCGCTGCCGGTCGCCGCGCGGAAGACCTGGTTGTAGCCGGGGCTCTGCGGGTCGATGTCGACGGCGACGAGCCACGACGGCTGGCCGAGGCCGAGGCTGGCGGCGACCAGCACCCGGCCGTCCTCGGAGATGCTCGCCCCCTCGAACTGCGAGACCGTCCCGCCGATCGCGACGTTCCCGACGATCGTCCCGAACGTCGCCGACGCCGGGTCGATGTCGATCTCCACGATCTCCCCGCTCTGCGCGCCCGAGCTGCCGTACGACGCGCCGTAGCAGCGCTTCCCGTCCGGCGTGATCGCGACCGCGTTCGGGCGGCCGTTGACGGGGACGGACGCGAGGATCGCGCCGCTCGCGGCGACGTCGACGACGTGATAGACGCCGCCCGAGTCGGACGGGACGACCGCGAGCGAACCGTCCGGCGTGAACTCGACGTCCGAGGGGTGCGTGCCGATCGCGGGCCACGTCCCGACCGTCCCCGCGTTCACGTCGACCGTCGAGGCGACGCTCGACGACCCGACGGAGACCGCGAGCGGCACGTCGGTCAGCACCATCTCGAGCCCCTTCGACGCCGAGGTCCCGAACGCCGGGATCGGATCGGAGACCGCCCACTGGAGATACGCGCGCGCCCCCTGGATCGCGGGGAGCGGCGGGATCGGGAGCGGCAGCAGGAGCGACCCGGAAGGCCCGGTCGGCAGCCCCGGCGTGATGAAGAACGGCAGGACGTTGATGTGGAAGCTCGACGGCACGTCGACCTTCTGCGTCCCGACGAGCAGGAACGCCGCGCTGTTCGCGAGCGCGTGCTCCAGCCGGACCGCGAACTGCGTGTTCCCGACGTACGGCGACCCGAGCGCCCAGATCTCCGGCGCCACCCCTCCCGTCCCCGGCGTCTCGGTGCCGTAGTTCTGCAGGCTCTGCGGCGCGGCGAACGCCGGGACGCACGACGCGAGGATCACGATCGAGGAGCGGACGACGGAGGACGCGGACGGCATGGGGACTCCTTCCCGGCCGAGGGGCCGGCGGGCTCGGGCTTCGGAGTCGAAAGCGAGATCGAGCGCGGAGCCGGATACGGAATTCCCGCCGATCCCGACGCGCGCCGCCCTCCGAGTCCGGTCAGGCCCCGGCCGGAGTCCCCGCGGAGACGTACTCCTTCAGGAGCGTCGACAGCAGCCGGGGGACGTTCGCGAGGTCCGCCTCCCCGGCGACCAGCGCGAGGCGCATCTGCGTCCGACCGGCGTCGTCCCCGTCCGGGTAGAATCCGTCCATCGGCGCGACGAGGAGCGTGTGGTCGACGCCGTCGACGTCGACCCGCCCGTGCTCGGCGCAGTACGTCACGAAGTCGGCGGCCCGGAACGACTCGTCGACCAGGTCGCGCACGTCGACGACGGCGTAGAGCGACGCCTCGGGCCGGGTGACCACCACGCCCGGCATCGCCTCCTCGAGCCCCTCGACGACCGCCCGGGTCACCCGCGCGTACGCCCTCCGCTGGGCGTCGAACCACTGCATGAGCTCCTCGTGCGGCACGTACGCGAGCGCCCCGAAGACGTACTGCCCGAGCATGTTCGCGCAGAGCGTCGCCGTCGCCTCCGCCACCGCGCGGGCGTGCAGCTCCTCGTGGTCGGTCACGAGCGCGCCGACCCGGAGGCCGCAGGCGTTGAACACCTTCGACGCCGACTCGATCCCGATCCGCCGCCCCCGGATCCCCGGGACCTCCCGCTCGTCGAGCCGCCAGATCGACGGCGCCGGCCCGCCGGTGAAGTGGAGCTCACGATACGCCTCGTCGCCGACCAGCCACATCCCGTGCTCGACGCAGACGCGGGCGTAGTCGCGGATCGTCTCCTGCGACACGAGCTGTCCGGTCGGGTTGTCCGCCGGCAGGACCACCAGCGCCCGCGGCCGCTCCGCCCGCACGATCGCCGCCAACCGCTCGGCGTCCGGCGGCGCGAACGCCCCGTCCGCGGAGAGCGCCCGCCGCAGCGACACCGCCGGCACCGCGAGCCGCTTCGCGAGGTCCCGGTAGTTCGTGTACGACGGGTCGAGCAGCAGCACCGGCTCCTCCGCGGCCGGACCGCAGACCCCGAGCAGCATCAGCTCCATCGCCTGCGACGCCCCGTCGGTCACCAGCGCGTGAAGCCCGTCCGTGCGGCACCCCGAGGCGCCGATGACGTTCAGGAACGCCGTCCGCGCCTCGTCCGTCCCGACCGTCGGCCCGTACCCGATCACCCCGTCCGCGAACGGACTCCCCGGCCGCTCGAGCCGCGCCATCCGCCGCTGCATCGCCGGATGCATCGGCCGCGTCACGTCCCCGATCGCCACGTTCACCACCCGCACCCGCCCCCGATCGGCCCGCCGCGCGAACCGGATCTGGGCCTGGCGGATCGGAGACGGACGCCGGGAGAGGAAATGGGGGGAGAGGCGCGGGGAGGCGGGAGAGTCGGAGTGGGACATGGGAGGGATGATCGGTGGAGAGAGGCACGAGGCTTGAGGGGGAGCAAGGGAGAGCAGGGGAGAGCAGGGGAGAGCAACGAGAGCAGGGGAGAGGCCGCTGGCGCGGAGTGGGATCGTAGCGGTCGAAACTCGCGGTCCGGCCATCTCTCGGCGAGAGGGGTCGGGTCCATGCCGCGCGGCTGCACCGCCGGGCTGGAGCACGACCTCCGCCGAACACGGCTCGAGCGAACGACACCCGTGCATCCATCTCGGTCCCTACCGCATTCCCCCTCTTCTTCAGGAAGCGGGTGAGGAAGTCCGGAGCGGGCGAGGCGGGGGCCGGGAAGGGGAGGTGGCTCCGAGAGCGACCCCGCAGCGCGACTCGTCCCTTCCCGGAGACCCAACCGGACGCATCGCGCGAGGACGTGAGCGGGTCGGAGAGCACTTCCCCTTCCCGGCCCCCGCCGTCGCGAACGCGCAGACGTTCCCGAATGCGTTCCTCGCCCCGCGCGCAGCGTCTACCGCGCAGCGTCGATCTCGTGCTCCTTCACGTCGACGTCCGCGATCTTCCACGACTCTCCGTCGTGGCGGACGACGTACGTCGCGCGAAAGCGATTCACCCGCTCGTGCACGTGTCCCCAGTGCGAGACGATCCCCTTCACGCGCCAGGTCCAGTCGACCGCGAACTCCGGTGCGCCGCCGACCTCGTACGACGCCTCATCGATGCCCCCCGCGATCGGTTCGACCGCGGCGATCGAGCAGACGGCGCCGCCGTCCTGGCGGAGGATCAGGCTCTCGATCACCTCGCCGTACAGGGCGTCGAGTTGCTCGGGGACGACGCTCGCCGCGAGGAGCTCGTAGATCGCGTCCTCGCTCTCGGCGGAGAACGCGGCGTAGACGTTCTCGTGGAGCGACTCGAAGATCGCGCGCGCCTGGCTCGGAGCGGGGAGCGTCGGCCGGCCGCCCCACGGGAGGGGGACGTCGATCGTGGCGAGGTCGCGCGCGAGGGCGGCGCCGACGAGGAGGAGCCCGGCCGTCGCGAGCGCGAGGCGACGGCGCGACCGCCAGCCGGCCTTCGCCGCGGCGAGCGCGGCGACGACGAACCCGAGCGATCCGAGCGGGAGCGGGACGGACCGGCCGTCGCTCGGGACGGAGGCGGCGATCGGCGGGCGGCGGGGGCGGACGTCGTCGGCGTGCCAGGTCCACCCGGGGTGGTCCGGCCAGAGCGAGAACGCGCGCGGCGGCTCTCCCGACCGCTGGATCGTCATCGGGACGAAGTCGACCCCCTCCCCCTCGAAGTCGGGCCAGACGATCGAGAGCTTCCGCGGCATCCGCTCGCACGGGTAGGCGAGGACGATCCGCGCCGAGCGGAAGCTGGCGTCCTCCGGCGGCCCGTCCTGGACGATCAGCTCGCGCAGGGCCGGACGGACCGGGACGCCGTCGAGCTCGACCGGGACGCGCTCCCGGAAGAACCGTTCGACGTGGCGCTCGGACGCCTCGCGCTCGGCCGCGGTGAGCCGGCCGAGCAGGAGGTGGGGCGCGCCGAGATTGGTGGTCAGGGGGTCGGCCGCCCCTTCGATCACGAGGACCGCCTCGGTCGCGGAGAGTCGGAAGTCCCCCCACAGAGAGGGGCCCGGGTGCGCCGCGACGGCGAGAATCAGCGGGATCGTCCAGGAAAACGCCAACGAATCCGGATTCCGCAGCAACTAGAGGATGTCGACGCCGTATCCGCCCGGTCGTCCCGTGACGATGCCGTGACCGGCCCGAGGAAGCCCCGAGACTAACGTCGCGAGCGGGATTACCTTGGAATGGATCCGGCCCGGCACGGTCCAGAACGCCGTTCCGACCGGAGGAGGCCGGAGCGCTCGAGCCGCGGTCGGGCCCGTCGACGGGCGGTCGCCGCCGAGCCCGCGAGTCGCCGCAATCGGAAGAAGAGGGAGAAGATGACCACACGCTCGATCGTCCCGCGCGCCGCGCTGGCGCTGGCGCTGCTCGCCGGGTCCGCCGGCGCCGGATCGCACGTCAACGAGGAGGCCGGCTACCGCATCAGCCTGCCGCGCGACTTCGAGAAGATGGCCACGACCGAGTTCGTCCTGAACGGCGTCTCGTTCGACGGCTTCGGGAACAACTCGTACGAGCTCGACCGGTTCGTGTGCGACAAGGAGATCTTCCCGAAGGAGATGCCCTGGGGGTACCGCCGGCGGATCTCGACCTTCTTCTTCCCGAAGCGGACGGCGGCCGAGGTCGCGGCCGCGCGCGAGGCGGCGAAGAAGGCGGAGGACGCCGACGAGGACGGGTCGAGCACCTCGGTCACCGTGGGCGGCACCGAGATCTACCTGTCGTTCGAGGAGTACGCGAAGGCGAACATCCGCGGCTTCTTCTTCGAGGAAGAGAAGTCGGCGAAGGTCGCGGGCTTCCCGGCCCGGCTGTACGA